>JALWYT010000334.1 GCA_026992705.1 Thiotrichaceae bacterium | reverse complement strand
CATACAATTAAAGGCGCATCACTTGGGATTATGTTGGGGATATTGATATGGTTGGGTAGTGGGATATTTATATTCTCTGCATATGATAAAAGATTGGGCGCTGTAGTTGTCTATTCAATATTTTTCTATATGTTTTTAGGTGACTTTGTGCCAAGTGAATTTAAAAAGGCTGTAGGTGTTTTGCTGTTTGTTCTGGTTACGATGTTAGCTAGAAATGGCTATGCTTTTACTTTTGAAGATATAAGTTTTGGATTTATGGCGCAGCTCGGATCCTTATTTGGAGGTATTATTGCTGGTGTTTTTCCCGGCATGATTGTCGGGACATTGATGGGGTTTTATAGACAGGGTGGATTGGTAAAATCACCGCATCATATTTCTGAAAATTATCTCCAAATTGCAATTAAAGGAATTGTTATACCATTAGCATTGTTTTTAAGTTTAGTGGCACTCTATGTGACTTATGAGCCAATTTTACTTGATCTTATACAAAAGAGATAATACTGACTCATTTAGAAGTAATCAAGATGTATCCGCATAACAAACTCATCCAGGTTTGAAAGCCCCTGATGAGGGCGTTAGCCACAAATGAAAAGGAGAGGAAATGTCTACAATTAACAAAGACGGAATGCTTATAGATGGCAGGATTCACCGTCGAAGATTCCAAAATATTGAGCATGGAGTGCTATCTGCTGTTCATGCAATAGTTGTACATCAAACAGATGCGCCCACGGCTCAACATACATTTAATGGGTATAAAGCCGGGGGTAATGGTGCGCATTTTCTAATAGACAAGAATGGTCTAATTTATCAAACTGCAAGTATTTATAAGCGTTGTTACCACGTAGGCCGTTTAATTAAATCAAAGTGCCTTACTATTAATAAAAATAGTTGCAATAATGCTAGCATGGCTAAAATGCTTGCTATGTCTTGGACAAATCAGATTAAAGCACTGGATTCACATGAACGCTCAAAAACATATCCTCATAGATACCCAGTTAATAGTGATTCTATTGGCATAGAGCTTGTTGGAAAACATATTGACAAAAAGACATACGAAACCATCACTGCTCAACAAAATATGTCACTTCAATGGTTAGTAGGAGAACTTTATAATCACTTTAGCCTTACTTCTAGCAATGTATACAAACATCCAGAAGTTTCTTATAAAAACCCTGGTGAAGCCAGTACGGCGGTCTGGAAATGAATACGAAATCAATTATTTTATTCACTGCTATGCTTCTCTCTTCATGTGCAAGCACAGGTATTCAAAGCAATAATATTACAGATGTCTATGTTGCTGACTTCGGATCGGAAGATATTAAGCATTGCCGTCCTTCAGATGTAGATCTTAGCCATAATGAGGCAAAAGAATTTTTCCTTCGAGCTAAAAAGGTTGAATATAGGGTCATACATGATCACTATAATTATGCGCCATGTTTTATAGAGGGAACATTGAAATACAAATCTATGATTTGCGAGTGGGAAATTCGTGCCGGTGCCACAGGACATATAAAGTGTGGTGAAGATACTAAATATTTTGTATGTGACACATGTGAGGACTTATTTAAAACCAAATAGCTATTGGCTAACAAACGCATCCAACGGATTGCCAAAAGCATCGCGATTTTGCTAAAGCAAAAATACGCGCCCCTTTTGTCAACCGCTGATGCGAGACTGTAACCATTTCTGTGTAACTGCCTAAGTTAACGTTTAAGCATAATCGCTTAAACGGTCTTCAAATTCAATCATAAATCGATTGAGGGCTGATTTCCAATTTCGAATCGGCATGGTCCATTTTTTTGCGGCTTGTTGTATCGCAAGATAAACGACCTTTTTTGCCGAGTCGTCCGTTGGAAAAAGTTTACGTTTTTTAATGACCTTTCGAATAACACTGTTGAGTGATTCAATCGCGTTGGTGGTGTAAATCGCTTTTCGAATATCCGCAGGATAATTAAATAACGTGTTTAAGTTATGCCAGTGCGACCGCCAGCTTCGACTAATTTGAGGATAAAGTTCATCCCACTTTTTTTCAAATTTCTCTAACTCAATCAGTGCTTCATCTTCCGTAACGGATTGATATATTTTTTTCAAATCTGAGGTGACGGCTTTATAATCTTTCCAGGGCACATAGCGTACTGAGTTGCGAACCATGTGCACAATACAAAGTTGTATTTGTGTCATGGGAAAAACGGTTTGTATGGCATCAGGAAAGCCTTTTAAGCCATCAACACAGGCAATCAGAATGTCTTTCACACCACGGTTTTGAAGTTCGGTTAAGACATTCAACCAAAATTTGGCGCCCTCATTTTCAGAGAGCCACATGCCCAATAGTTCTTTGTGACCTTCCATATTCACGCCTAAAGCAAGGTAAACCGCTTTGTTAATCACCTGTTTATCTTGCCTGATTTTAAGCACGATACAATCGAGATAAATGATGGGGTAAACACTGTCCAGTGGTCGGGCTTGCCATTCAATCACTTCGTCAATGACGGCATTGGTGACTTTTGATACCAATGAGGCGGATACATCGGTATCGTACATTTCTTTGAGCGTATGGCTGACTTCGCGTGTCGATAAACCTTGGGCATAAAGAAACAGGATTTTATCGCTCATCGAAACAAAGCGACGCTGGTTTTTCTTGACTAACTGTGGTTCAAAATCACCGTTGCGATCACGCGGGGTTTTCAGTTCAAACTGGCCGTCTTCGGTTTGTAGCATTTTTGTGGAATAGCCATTTCGGCTATTGTCCGTGTTGGTTTTTTCGTTTTTGGAATAGCCTAAGTGATCATCAAGTTCAGCATTGAGAACGGTTTCAAGCGTCATTTTTGTGAGCATTTGCTTGAGCTCATTAAGATCGGCTTCTGATTTGATATTTTTCGCAGCGGCTTGTACGAGTTCTTTTATGTCTTCTTTTTTCATAATTATCTATCCTTACCCAAATATGGGATTAATGATAGACAATTACACAGATTTATTTACAGTCTCGCTGATGCTGACCGTTAGCCTTTAGAAAAGTGAGCATCAAGCTTATCGAGTAGTTTTAAACTTTTATCAATATCGCCGCTTGCAGCAAGCGCTCTAAATCTTATTTCGCTATCGAATTCAGCGAGTGCTTGCGTTGAAAGC
>JALWYT010000333.1 GCA_026992705.1 Thiotrichaceae bacterium | reverse complement strand
ATAGTGCAATACCCAATCCATTTTTATAATTTGATCATTATATTGGCTTGGCTTTAATGTCATTGGATCAGCGTCTCCATGTTTTATTTTATCCGTCATCTTCCAAGCAGGTTTAATAGAAAACCAATGCCGCATCATTCTAGCAGCAATTTTCCAGCCCATATTATCCATTGCATTAGGGATATGAGGTAATACATCACGAGCCTGTGCTGGACGGACTTCTAAGGCAATTAAATATGCCTGAGCATCAGGGTGGTCTCTAATAATCAAGTCATTGCCATTTGCTACATATATTGTTCCTTCGCCATATACTTGCATATCATAGAAAGGTACATTGTAAAATTTTCCGTTGACTTCTTTTAATTCCCAACGGATAGGTTGCCCTCTCCATATTTTTGTTGTGTCAGTATTCTTTTTTACCAATATCTTTTGCTGAGTATTCGCCTGTGGCTTAACTAATGTACTTTGAACATGAGTGTATGATAAAGGAGTTTTATTTTGTGTTATGTTGGTCATTATATTTGCCTCTGTGCTTATTGATCTTGTTTGATAATGCCAAGAGTCGGGTTGTCAAAATATAGAGTGTAATTACCGAGGGGGATATTTTCGTGTTTAATACAGCCATTTGTATCAGTTTCTCCGCTGAGTTTTACTGAGTGATTTTCATCAAAAATTAGGATATATTTTTCACCAGTGACGAGCTTGTCTGTATCAGCTTCTTGTACCACTAAATTAATAATTCCTTTTTCTGTTTTTTGGTCATCTTTTACATCAATATTCACACTCCCTGTACGAACATCACCATCCTTACTAACTTGAAACTGAACACGCTGTTGATCGCCAATATCTAAATTACCCGTATCCAGTTCAAAGAATAGATTGCTGCTATGTTCGCTGGGTTTTTTACTAACTACCCAGTAATAGCTATAAGTGCCATCAAAAGGTGAGCCTTCATCAAAGAAGAATTTGATTTTTTCTCCTTGTTTAACTGATTGAGCCGATACTCTTAGGTATTTTTTAATATCGGCATCTCGGCTCCATAAGCCTTTAGGTGTAATAGCGGTGGGTGCTTGTGCTTCAGGGGGGAGTGTTGTTTCGGCAGGTTTTTCTTTTACATTGTAGTAGGCAATAACTCGTTGCATATGCCCATCTTTTGTAACATCACAAAAGATTCGGTATTTGTCTTTAACGGCTAAATCAGTGGTTTTGATGGTGTAGCGGTTATTTTTACCGATGGGTAAATCAGTATTAACAGCAGTCCATTTGTAGCTATAAGTGGCATCATCGTTAAAAGGTGAAGTTAGGGAGAGCTGAATATCTTCGCCTTGTGGGACGCTTAATGAAGGGGCAACGCGTAAAGCGGCTTTTAGCTCATTATCTTCGGGGCGACTCCATATTTCACTGGCTTTTGGTGCAATGGGTTTGCTTGGACCACTTGATGTGTGAGTGGAGTTAGTCAGTTGATTGCTATAAGGTGCATCAACCATTGCTCTGTTGAATACGGTATCATCTAAGATAAACCGTAGATAAGCTTTGCGTAGTGCATTGCCGTATTTCCCTAAGTCATAAAGTGGTGCAATAGTGCCATTTCTTATTGCGATGCTCTTCATAGTGAAACTGCGGATAGCGGTTTCTTGTAAATCAGGCAAGCGGGTATTGAGCCATGCTGGGTCTTGCTCATTCAGCTGTTTTTGAGCAGTTGTTAGCATATCCAATACACCAAATTTTTTGTGGCTTGTTTGCTCAGGTCTAATCTCAGGTAACTCAATTACAACAGGTTTATTATTTATTATAATTTTCTCCGTTTCTTTTTTTCGATCTCCTGTACTGTATTCTGAGACTCGCCTATCTATCCAAGTCTTCATTTGTTGATAGGCATCAGGTAACTCTCGCTTAAAGTCAGCAAGTGTCCAACTGCTGTATTCGCTAATGTACTTGCTGTAATTAAAATCAGTCAGCCCGCATGACATTATCTTAAATCTTTCTGGGATAATTTTTCGGTAATCCTTTACGTTTGTTACCTCTGCTTGACTTGATCCTGTTCGATAAAGCTTGTTATTGTTATCAATAAAACTACCATACTCATACCCTGAACCTTTTTTGAAATCAAGAATATAGATCATGCCTTCATCTGCCATATTACCACCAATACGCACGGGGAATAGAGCAATTTCAGGGATAGGGGCAGGATGTTCTTTGCTAAAATCTTCTTGTTGATATAGTTCGATATTGCTGAACTCACAATCTGTTAATACGCCTGAGATAGAAATGGCATGTCCACCTTGTGTGCCTATTTTGACTTGATTTATTTTTAGGTTACGACACATACCATCACTGCTAAAAATACCTTGCAGAGCAGCCTTGGGTGCAAGAATGTCGCAGTTAGTAATTGTGGTATTTTCTAGTACCATACCCGCCATTTGGTCGGCTTCTTTAATTTGTACGGTTTTACCAGCCGCATTGGTTTCTTCACGGTATTTAGGGGGTGGAATAAGCTGAATACCGTCCCGATGAGCGGTTTCTATATCACGGCGGTTATCACGAATGACGAGTTTATCGATATTGACATTATTACACCATACCCGTAAAGCATCAGTTTGTTGCCCTGTGAGTTCTATGTGTTTATTGCTGAAATGAATTGAGCAAGCGGCTTCTCTATTGTCTCGCTTACAAAGCATATCGGCTGTTTCATCATCAATAATATAGCGATACTCATTTGATTTTTTATCAGGGGCTTTAAATTCATCCTCATCTACCTCTAATGCTTTAATGACAGGTTGAACTTGTTGATACACGATTACACTACTTTCATAATCATTTTTGTATTGATCAAGGTATTTCTGTTTTTCCTCAATTTTTTGTTGAAGAAGATCATCTTGAGCTTGAGGCTCTTGTTGTTGCTGTAGTTTATTAATTTGTTGTTGCAGTGGACTAACAGATAGATCAACCTCAACAAGATAAGGACGAATATCCTCAATAATTAAAACTTTAAGCTCCTCTTTAGGTGGACTGTCAGGGAACAAAAAACGATGGCAATTGATCATTTTCTCAATGGCTGAGTTTTGTGTGCGTATGCACTCGGCATACAAAGTATGACGGCTATAGTTTGGCATAGTAACTCCTTTAGGGCTTGCTGTGATATTTGTTATTGTTGTATATAAAACGTACAGATTTGGGGGGGGGATTTGTCAATAGATTTCAATTAATATTATGTTAAGCTTTGTTTCACTGCACATTACTCAAAAATTTTTATACTAAACTTTCTCCAGTTTATTGATTTATTGACCTAGGATGCCATGATGAAAATTAAAAAATATAGTTACTTCTTTGCTTGTGTTTTCTTGTTGCTAGGAGGGGGCTTGCAGGGTTGCAATGCCAACCCTAGCAAAGGGCATGATTTTCCGATAACAACGGGTGGATATTTAGATGATATTGCTAAAGACCCTAAAGCGGCAAAGAAAGAAGATGATATTTTCAAAACAATAAAGGCAGATTTTATCCGTAAGTTAATTTTAAAAACTCAGCGTGGTCGATTGTTGAATGACTGTCAATTTGTGGCAACACGAGTCGAATTTGATAAAAAGTCAGAAACAATAGATTGGTTAGCAACAACACAAGGCACAGGGCATTGTGGCGGTAATATAAGAAATTATTGGTTAGTCCAGCAGGGGAAAGATTTATCGGCTAAATTGATTAAAAGTGGTAGGGCAAAAGAAGTAACATTAAGACCATCAACAACTTTTAATGGAAGTTGGTTAAAGCTTTTAGGTGGTGCTCATATTACTGTTCAAAATGGTGATCAATTAGCAGATGGTAGTTGGGTAATGGTAAATTCTCCAGATGATAATCAAGTGCAAATTTCTTGTGTTAATAAATATCACTGGCAAGATGGAAAATTTGTTTTAGATAAGAAAAAAGTTGATGCCAGTGTACCAACGGGAGCAATGCTTGATTCTACTCCTGAAATGTCTTGGCAGCCTATTAATGACCCTCGTTATCATTGTGGTCTTTAAAAAGGGAAGTTGCCCTTTTATTCAGTTTATTGATTCACTGACCTAGTGATGCCATGATGAAAATTAAAAAATATAGTTACTTCTTTGCTTGTGTTTTCTTATTGCTAGGAGGGGGCTTGCAGGGTTGCAATGCAACAACAGGCGATATATTACAGAATTCACATTCTAAAAATATTGGTAAAAAAACGGTTTCAGAGTTGTTTAATAATGGGATAAGTGTTTACTTACACGATATTATTCAAGGGTATAAAATGGATGTAACAAAGGATGATAAAATTATAAAAAGACCTTTAACGGTAAGCCGAGTTCCATTTCTTCGTAAGGTTATTTTAAATAGCAAAAGAGGCAAACGAGTTAGCGATTGCCAATTTATTGCAATACGCGTTGAAACCGATGGAAAGGTGGAAACAGCCGAATGGCTGGTGACAACAGACAATCAAGGAGGCTGTAAAACCAAAAAACTAAGTGCACCAAGAGACTATTGGTTAATTCAACAAAAAGAGGGTGCAGAATCCCGTATTATTCTTTCAAGTAAAGGAACTTTGATACAGATTAATGGGCATATTAGCTCTAAAGATTCTCCATGGAATACTATAGATACAAGAAGTACAGCTACAATTAAAGGAACATTTATTGCCTGTTATAACGAATATGCCATGCAAAATGGGCATTATCAGCTAATAAATAAACGGGTAGAAGCCGACAAGCCCACAGGCTATATGTATGATTCATATAACCCTGAGATGATTTGGGAGCCAGTGGATGATCCTGAATATCAATGCCCTTCAAGCGGCTTGAGAATTATAAGTCTGAAATACTTGTAATTTAACTGATCATGTCTGTTTTTAAATTTTGTTAGCTAATTTAGGATAGCTTATGAAAACTAAAAAAACTATCTTTCTTTATGCTTGCATCTCTTTATTGCTAAGTGCTGGTTTGCAGGGATGTAATGCAACAACAGGTAAATCCAAGCATGATTCAAGCTATAAAAAAATTGATAAAAAACGTTCTTTAGCGTCATTAAATAAAGGCTTAAAAGTTGACTTATATGACCTTATTCGTGGCTATGGTCGCGTTTGGGTAAGTTATTACGACAATAAGTTAGGAAGAAAGCGATGGAGATTAATAAAAAAGCCTTTGCAGGTGATACAAGCGGACTTTATTCAACAATCGGTTTTAAAAACCAGTAGAGGGCAGAGTATGAAAAATTGCCAGTTTGTTGCTGCACGTGTTGAGCTAGACAGAAATATAGAAACTGCAGAGTGGTTAGCAACAACGAAAGGAAGCAGAAAATGTAGCCCAGCAAAAAAGGATATTCCTAGAAATTATTGGCTAATCCAACAAGATAATAATCAATCGGGAAAGAGCTTACTTGATGGGAGAGCTTACAATATTTTAATTACTGGATTCGCCGGAGGTAAGGCTATTTCATGGGCTGATATTCATACGGAAAACTCAACTAATATTCGAGGTGCAGATGTTATTTGTTATGACCACTATGAAATGCAAGATGGATATTATCATCTCATAAATAAACGAGTAGAGGCTTACAAGCCCACAGGTTCGATGCTCAATTCACATACACCAGAGATGTATTGGGAAACAGTAACGGATAATCCTGAATATCAATGTCCTAGTGTTTGATAGTGGTGATTAATTTTACTCTGACTCTAAATATACTAATAGTATTAACAGTGTGAGCAATAGGGTTAATATGAATAGTCCGCTTGACTGGTTTCATTTTATTCTCTATTTAACAAGGAATGACGCAATAATATCCCAACTGGTCATGCTTTTTCAGTGAAATTTCTTTAAAAACCTCGGTAGCATATTTCTTTGTTTGTACAAACGATGAAACTGTTCCATACCGGGGAGTGGGGTCGAACTAAGTTAAGCATTTAAAATACTAAAATATTATCCCCTATTTGTACCTTTTTTCTGCTTAAACGAGGGTTTTTGTAGTGAAAAACCCCTCTTTAACATTCCATCGGGTTTTAGTGTCTATTTTTCAAAACAGTACCAATTTATAAAGCGGATCTACTACTTCAAAATGCCCCACCAAAGAAAGTTATTCACTCCCAGCCATGCCATTCAGAACAAGGCATATCCATAACTTTATTAATAAACTGCTCCTTTCTGGAGCCGAATATCCAGTAATGGTGATATACCTTAGTTTCTAAATAAAATCTGCAACCAGTATCAGATCGATTGCTTGTTTTCGAAGCTCGAATAGAAACCAACTTGACATTTTTACCTACATCATTAAGTGTTAATGGTACCTCACTCACCAGAGTCAGGGCTTAAGGTAATAATGCCGAGCTCTGGTTTATTCAGTTTAAGGGTGTATTGTTCAACAGGTATATCTTTGTGTTTAATTTTTCCATAGTAATCACTCATTTATTATACTGTGTCATTCACTCCACACTAAAAGAAATCATCAGGATTGATATTCATTAAGAAGTCATCACCATGATTTTTCTTCTTAATAGGTATTTCTTTTTTGATAGTAACTTGTGATTCTTGTTGTGGTTGAGTTTTTTGTACTTGAGGAGTGGCTGTCATTTGTTGTTTAGCTTGGCTTCGTTGAGTTTGTACTTGTGGAATAACAATATTTTTAGATTGGACTTGATTTTGCTTATTGTCTTGTTGTAATGTCTGATCTTCCTGTATTTGCTTAATATAAGGGCGAATAGTTCGTTCTGTTAATATACCTGTATGTTTTTTTACTAAATTACCATCTGGTGAAATAATAAAACTAGTCGGTAAACTTCTAATAACACCAAGTGGACTAATAACACTGCGTTGAGTCGCTGCTACTGTAAAACGCATGCCATTTTGTACCATAAAAGAACGAATATCACGATTCGTTGATGACATTAATTCGATACCAATAATTTGGACTTTACCACGATATTTACGATAAATTTTATTAAGCTCTGGAACTTCAGCACGACAAGGACCACAGCGAACGCCCCAGTAATTAACAATTGTCCATTGTCCTTTATAATCAGATAATTTACGATGTTGGTTATTAATATCCTTGAACTTAAAATCAACTGCAAAAGCTTGTGAAGTCAATATGATAGTCGCGAATAAAACGATCCATTGTACTAATCGCATAATAAAATCCTCAATGTTTAACTTATTTACTTTAGAGAATAGTAAATATTAAGAAATATTACATCTTATAATTTTAAAATAGGAATATTCAATGCTAGATACTATTATTTATCATAATCCACGTTGCTCCAAATCACGGGCGACGCTCGGTTTATTAGAAAAGAAAGGCGTTGATGTCACCATCATCAAATATTTAGAAACACCACCAAGTAAAGAAGAGCTTAAATATATTTTAAATCAACTGGGCTTAGAACCGCGTCAATTAATGCGAAAGCACGAAAAAGAGTATAGAGAAAACAAGCTTGCTGATGAATCATTAAGCCGTGATGATTTAATCGAAGCCATGATAACATTCCCCAAAATCATTGAGCGACCTATTGTTGTTAAAGATGGCAAAGTTGCCGTTGGTCGTCCACCAGAGAATGTTTTAGCAATACTTTAGGGATTTCAACCATGAAAGACATACTGGTGTTGTACTACAGCCGACACGGTGCAACAGAAAAAATGGCAAACCTTGTGGCTCGTGGCATAGAAAGTATTGATGGTGTGCAAGCTCGTATTCGCAGTGTGCCAGAGGTTTCAGAAGTCTGTGAAGCCGTAGAGGATACTATTCCTGCATCGGGTGCACCTTATGTGAGTTTGGATGATTTGCAGGAATGCGATGGTTTAGCCCTTGGTAGCCCGACACGTTTTGGAAATATGGCAGCTCCCTTAAAATATTTTTTGGAAAAAACCACTGCCCAATGGCTATCGGGTAGCTTGATTGATAAGCCTGCTGCAGTTTTTACTTCAACATCTAGTTTGCATGGCGGGCAAGAGGCGACCTTGCTTTCGATGATGATTCCATTGCTACATCATGGCATGATTATTTGTGGTCTGCCATATTCTGAATCGGATTTATTGACAACCCAATCTGGTGGAACACCTTATGGAGCGAGTCATGTTGCAGGCTCGGATAATAGCAAGGCAATATCGGATGAAGAAAAACGTCTATGCATTGCCTTAGGTAAGCGGTTAGCAAAGATGGTTACCTCATGAAAATTCAATCACGCACATGGCAAATCACTGCAATTATCGGCTTAGTTGGCTTGTTTTTCCTGATTATTATTTGGAATGCATGGCTAGCTCCGTCGGAGACGCAAGTATTAGCCCGACCAATTGAATTTGCCATCTTCCTTTTACCGTTGGCTTTTCTCACCAAAGGTGTTTTTGCAGGCTCAACCGCTACCCACGCTTATACAAGCTTTACATCATTATTTTATGTCAGCTTCGGCTTTTGGTATTTATTTACGCCGCTAGAAGAAATCTATGGTGCAGCTATGTTGTTTTTTTCTTTTCTTATGTATTTAGGCAGCTTTATGTATGCACGGCAAACGATGGTGAAAGTACCTAAGTCAAAATAAATTATCGCGGTAATAAATCCTCACGATTTTCATCGGCAATTTGATATTTTGCTTGCAGTTTGCGATTGCCTAACCATAGTTCAGACTCATGCTGGATAATCTCATAATCAATCGTATCACCGTTATCTAAATGAATATGGACAACGGCTTGGGATGGCTCTTCATCAGGATTCCAGCCGAATACTTGAACGGCTTGAATTAATTGCCATTTCACGGGAGTGTCATCTTTACTTTGATAGCCTTTGGGTAATTCAATTTTAGCAATTTGCCTGCCTTTAGGAATTAGATTGATTTTGAAAAAGCTTGCGGCATCTGCTGTTAATGTTGAATAAACGGTTTCTGAGATGAGTAATATCTTATTGTTTCGGCGGATATAACGGTCATAGCTTATGGGGTTTGACATGCCGAAGATAATCTTATCCTCATCATTGAACTGAATGCTCACTTTTTCAGGAGATAATTGATATTGCTCGAGGTTTTTACCTTCAATAGAATATTCCGCATTAATCGGTTCATGTAGCAAAGTGAGTAGCAGTTTTACTTTATGCGATGCCACGTCGAAGTAGTAGGGTGAGGTCATTTCCCACTTTGATTTTTGTTTTTGTAAAACAATATCAGGCTTATCGGCTCGATGAATTTTAATGACTTGCACATCATGTTCATTAAGCTGCGTTAATGGCTGTTTTTGTGGCTTGTCTGTGTGTGGATTTAGCCAGACAAATAAACCTAAGCCGACTAACAATAGCAATAGTAAAGCATTGATAAGGAGTCTGTTTTTCATCGCTAGTTGAGTAAAATCCATTGCCCATTAACACGCCCATAAATAGGATGAAAGCGTGTTTTATAATTCATTTTAGGGCTTTCTTTAATCCAATAACCCGGGTAAACATAGCTCAAGCCCAATCGCTTTGCCTCTTCAATTTCCCAAAGTACCGCATAGGTTCCTAAGCTTCGTTTAGAGCTAATATCAGGGTCAAAAAAGGTATAAACCGCTGATAAACCCCGCTCTAATACATCAACTGCTGCAACGCAAACTAATTGCTCATCTTTGCGGAATTCATAAAAAATAGTGTCACTCCAATCCGTTTCAACAAACAAGGCAAAATTTTCTACGGAATCATCCTCTAGCTCGCTGTCTGCGTGTCGGGTATCGGTATAGTGTGTATAAAGCTCGACATACTCCTCAGAAAAACCTTTATGATTTTCTGTCACAATAAGGTCTTGATTTCGTTTCCATATTCGCTTTTGACTACGGCTAGGGCTAAACTTGGCAACGGGAATGCGTGTTGCAATACATTCGTTGCAATCAGGACAATAAGGACGATAAACCTGTTTACCACTGCGTCGATAGCCATCATTAATCATCTGTGAATACATTGACATATTCATTGGATATTTAGGGTCAACAATTGCATTTACTGCACTCTTTTCAGGCAAATATGGGCAAGAATGTTCATAAGTCGCAAATAAACGTAGAGTATCTTGCAGTGATTTCATCTATTTCATTCCTTTTATCAATACCTTAAAGTGAAGGTGCTAAATTATCTATTAAGAATTTTCATTCGACTTAAAAATTTAGAGTTAAAGTAAGCTTATATTCAGTTAAAAATAGCAGGATAAATTAATCACTATCATTACTACAAGTAATCTGGATTAGTGGGCTATTTAAAAGATTGGAAGACTCAGATAACATTCCGTTATAATGAGTTAATACTAGAGAAAAGCTTAATAACATAAAGCCTTAAATCATTAGAAAATTTTTGCCTATGTGTTTAAATGCAGGCATTATGTAAAAGATTTTCCCATAATA
>JALWYT010000332.1 GCA_026992705.1 Thiotrichaceae bacterium | reverse complement strand
CTTTTGTCGAGGCTTTTACCGCATCTATCGACTTTGACAAACGGCTTTATAAGCACGATATACAAGGCTCGATTGCTCATGCCACCATGTTAGCAAAAGTCGGATTACTCAGCGAAGAAGAAGCCGATACCATTCGTCGGGGACTTGCTGACATTCAGAAAACCATTGAAGCGGGAGAGTTTGACTGGTCGGTTTCCTTAGAAGATATTCATATGAATATCGAAGCACGCTTAACCGATAATATTGGCATTACAGGCAAAAAACTACACACTGGACGCTCACGGAATGATCAGGTAGCAACTGATATTCGCCTTTGGCTACGAGAACAAATTGGCTATATCAGTGAGGAAATTCACCGTTTACAAGCGAGCTTAGTTGGTTTAGCAGAAAAAGAAGCCGAAACCATTTTGCCAGGCTTCACGCATTTGCAAGTTGCCCAGCCAATTACCTTTGGGCATCACATGATGGCATGGTATGAAATGCTTGAACGTGATGATGACCGCCTGCAAGACTGCTTAAAACGAGTCAATATTATGCCACTTGGAGCCGCTGCACTCGCAGGCACAACCTACCCCATTGACCGAGCTTACACCGCAGAACTACTAGGCTTTGAGCGAGCCTCCAATAACTCACTAGATTCTGTCAGTGACCGTGATTTTGCCATTGAATTTACCGCCGCTGCCGCATTAATCATGACGCATCTATCACGCTTCTCAGAAGAATTAGTGGTTTGGGCATCCGCACAATTTAATTTTATCAATCTACCTGATCGCTTCTGCACAGGCTCATCCATTATGCCGCAAAAGAAAAACCCCGATGTGCCCGAATTAGTACGCGGCAAAACAGGGCGAGTCAACGGCAATCTAATTTCATTACTCACTCTAATGAAATCACAACCGCTTGCCTACAATAAAGACAATCAAGAAGACAAAGAGCCACTATTCGACACAGTTGATACCTTACTCGGCAGCCTCAGAGCCTTTGCGGATATGATGCCGCACGTTGAAACCAATAAAGAAGCCATGCGAAAAGCTGCCATGCAAGGTTTCTCAACCGCAACCGATTTAGCCGACTACCTCGTAGTCAAAGGGCTACCCTTCCGCGATGCCCACGAAGTTGTCGGAAAAGCCGTCGGCTATGGCGTAAAAACAGGAAAAGACCTTAGCGAAATGAGCTTAGAAGAATTACAGCAATTCTCTGATATTATCCAACAAGATGTATTTGATGTACTGACTTTAGAAGGCTCTGTTGCCGCCAGAAACCACCTCGGCGGCACAGCACCCGAACAAGTCCGCTTGCGAGTTAAAGAAGCGAAGGAAAAGTTGGGCTTATAAATCTTTTTGCTTAGCACTTTAATAATATCCACTAAAAGAACGAATATTCGTTGTGTTTAGGTAATAATATGCAATACCGAGAACTCGCTAAAACTGGCATTATGGTTAGCCCTGTGGGGTTAGGGACGGTGAAGTTTGGGCGAAACCAAGGGGTGAAGTATCCACAAGGGTTTGACTTGCCCGATGACAAGCAAATTAAAGATTTATTGGCACTTAGCCGAGATTTAGGGATTAATTTGCTGGATACAGCACCTGCCTATGGTTTAAGCGAGGAGCGGTTGGGTAAACTAATGGATAATCGGCATGATTGGGTGATTGAAACCAAAGTCGGTGAAGATTTTAAAAATAATCAATCCAGCTTTGATTTTACCGCTGAAGGCACTCGCAAAAGTGTTGAAAATAGCTTGCGGCGGTTAAATACCGATTATCTGGACATGGTGCTAATCCACTCTGATGGCAATGATGAGCCTATTTTACAAAACGAAGCCGTGCTGGATACGCTATTGGATATGCGACAAGCGGGTTATGTTCGAGCAGTTGGGATTTCTAGCAAAACAGCAAGCGGTGGGCTATTGGCATTTGAGAAAGATTGCGATGTGGTGATGGCATGTTATAACCCGATTTATACGGATGAACTCCCCGTGCTACAAGCTGCGGCAAAACTGCAACGAGCCACTTTAATTAAAAAAGCCTTTGCCAGTGGGCATTTGAATAAATTGGCTGATGAAAACCCCGTTGAAACTGCTCTGCGATTTATTTTTGCACAAGCGGGTGTTACCAGTATTATTCTCGGTACAATCGACCCCCAGCATTTACAACAAAATATTGAATTAACTGAGAAAATCCTGTGTCAATCCGCCGCTTAATTTACAATATTGCACTTTATTTATTCGTACCAATTATTGTTCTTCGATTATTCATCCGTAGTCGCCAAAACCCTGAATTTCGGCATCGCTTAACGGAGCGTTTTGGTTTTATTCCAGCCATTAAAGACAAGCCCGTAATTTGGCTACATGCGGTATCAGTCGGCGAATCTTTAGCAGCAAAGCCATTAATCAATCGCTTAATTGAGCAATACCCAACACACCATATTTTAGTCACATCAACGACTTTAACAGGCTCACAAACCCTGCAAAAAATCTTCGCAGATCGCATCAAACATTATTATTTTCCTTATGATTTACTCGGCAGTGTGCAGCGTTTTATTCAACGCAGCCGAGCAGAGAAGCTAATCATTATGGAAACAGAAATATGGGCAAACCTTTATGCTATCTGTCATAAACAACAAATCCCCATTGTGATTGCCAATGCCAGACTTTCGCAACGCTCCATGCAATCTTATTTAAAAATACAAAAGCTAGTCGCTGAAACGCTAGATAAAGTCTGCCTTATTGCCGCTCGCGGTGAAGATGATGTAAAACATTTTCTGCAATTAGGAGCCAAGCCAGAAAAACTACAAGCCGTCGGTAATATCAAATTCGATTTACAGCTTCCCGAATCACAAATCCAACAAGGTCAAGAGTTCCGCCAACAATGGGGAAAACAACGCCCTGTATTCGTTGCCGCCAGCACGCATCAAGGGGAAGATGCTCTATTATTAGACATTTATCAAAATTTATTAGCATCACAGCCAGATTTATTACTCATTCTTATACCACGCCACCCCGAACGCTTTGATGAGGTCTATCAACTCGCCAAACAAAGCCAATTAAACATACAACGCCGTAGCTCTAAACAAAGTTTCAAAACCGACACTCATGTTATTATCGGTGACAGCATGGGCGAAATGCTAAGCTGGTATGCGGCGGCAG
>JALWYT010000331.1 GCA_026992705.1 Thiotrichaceae bacterium | reverse complement strand
ATTTTGTAGGGAGCATCTGCCAAAATAAATACACCTGAGAAGAGGTTAGCGAGGGTATCTTTTGCAGCAAAACCAACCGCAATGCCAACCACTCCTGCGGAGGCGAGCCATGCTGTCATATCAATATTCCAAATTTGGAAACCAATGTATAAGGCGATAATGACAATGAGGACTTTGCTTAAATTATCAAATAGTGGCAATGTTTGTGGCTGGATGAGACGGTGGCGGTTACCTAGCCATGCAAGTTGTTTTAGTAGTATTTGTGAAATACGAATAAAAAAAATCATCCAAACAATGACACCAATGCTTTTAAACCCGAGTATCCACCAACCTGTTATTTTATCGGAAAGGTTCATTTGACGGATACCTGTACTGAAACCCAACATTATTAATGAATAATAAATTGGCATTTTAGCAATAGTAACAAGGTGATCATCTAAGTAAGTACGAGTTTTAGAACTTAATGCTTTTAATATTTTACTAATCAACCAAGTTAGAATTGATGCAAAAAAGAAGGTGAGTAGTATAAACGCACCACCTTGTAAAATAGGATGCCCTTCAAAAACTTTAAGCAAAGGTTCAATTAATAATTTATAGTTTTCTTCAACTGCAAGTTGTTTGTCTTCCATTGTTATCTTTTGTCTGCATTGTTGTGCCTTAACTATATACCCTGTCATACAAGAAAATGATAGACTCCACACCCAAATTTTACTTTTTAATATTGATCTATTATGGCGAGACGAAAAAAACGCTTACCACAGGCTCCCGTTGAAGCTGTTATTGAGTCACTCTCACAAGATGGCAGAGGAGTGACGCATATTGATGGCAAAGCGGTCTTTATTGATGGTGCATTGCCTAATGAAAAGGTGATTTTTAAATATATTGGTAAAAAACGCAATTATGATGAAGGTAAGGTAATAGAAATTATTGATACTTCTGTTGATCGGGTAGAACCTGTTTGTGTTCATTTTGATGTCTGTGGTGGCTGTCGTTTGCAGCATTTAAGTGCTGATGCTCAGGTGCAATATAAGCAGGCGGCGATGCTTGATAATCTCAAACATATTGGCAAAGTCGAGCCTGAAACGGTTTTTGAACCACTACGCGGTGATATTTGGGCTTATCGTCGTAAGGCTCGCTTGGGTGCAAAGTTTGTTCATAAAAAGGGCAAGGCGTTGGTTGGCTTTAGGGAGCGACGAAACTCTTTTCTGGCTGATTTGGAAAGCTGTGAAGTTTTACACCCTTCAGTTGGACATCAATTAACCGCATTGCAAGCACTTATCGGCAAAATGGAAATCCGTGATGCCGTTCCGCAGATTGAGGTCGCGGTAGGGGATGAAAAGACATCATTGGTTTTTCGCCATTTAAAACCATTGTCTGAGCATGATCGGCAGTTATTAATTGACTATGCCAAAACCTCAGGCGTGCAGCTTTATACACAAGCCAAAGGTCCTGATACGGTTAAGCTTTTGTACCCTGATACTGCCGAATTATTTTATGAGCACCCACAATTTAATACTCGAATTCATTTTGATCCGAATGACTTTTTTCAAGTCAACACGAGTATTAATCGTCAAATGGTTCCTTGGGCGGTGGAGTTGCTGGATTTAAGCGGTGAAGAAACAGTGCTAGATTTGTTCTGTGGCTTGGGTAATTTCACCCTGCCCATTGCTCGCCATGCTAAACAAGTTACCGGTGTTGAAGGTGATTATGCAATGGTCAAGCGAGCAAAGGCAGCGGCATTGAATAATGGCATCGAAAATACGGATTATTATGTCTGCAATTTGATGGAAGATATGTCGCAGCAGGCATGGCTTAAGAAAAAATATGATCGTATCCTGCTAGACCCACCGCGTTCGGGTGCGAAAGAGGTGATTGAACATTTTGGCAAGCTTGCTGCAAGCAAGATTGTTTATGTCTCTTGTCACTCCGCAACTCTTGCTCGCGATGCAGGCGTATTAGTGCATCAACACGGTTATACATTGAAAGCAGCCGGTGTGATGGATATGTTTCCCCATACAGCACATACGGAATCCATCGCAGTTTTTGAGAAATAATGTACTTGTATAAGGAAACTCTGATTAAGTCTTGAAATTTAAAAAATAAACATTTGTAGCCCGCATGGAGCTTTGCGGAATACGGGGAATATATCACTGTCTTAACATATTGATATTACAGTGGAAATTCCCTGCGTTACGTTGCACTTCACGCAGGCTACGGTTTATTTTTTATGGTTAAATAAAAATTGACTTAATCAGAGCTTCCATAAGTAACTATTCTGTCTAATGAGTATCGAAGGTGGTAAGTGCTTGCATATAAATTGCACGGAGTAGTTACCTTGATAAAAGGATAAAAAAATGACACAACAAGCCCCCGTAATCACTATTGACGGTCCCGCAGGTTCAGGCAAAGGCACGATTGCAAAGCTCGTTGCTAAAAAATTAGGTTGGCATATTCTGGATAGCGGAGTCTTGTATCGCTTGACCGCTTATGCGGCGTTACAAAAAAATATTTCTTTTGATGATGAAGATGGCTTGGCACAGGTCGCTCGTACATTAGATGTCGTGTTTGCTGATGGTGAGATTTTATTGGAAGGGCAAAAGGTGACAGAGGCTATTCGCAGCCAAGAATGTGGCAACGCAGCTTCAAAAGTCGCAGCTTGTGGCAAGGTGAGAGAGGCGTTATTACAACGCCAGCGAGATTTTCGACAAGCTCCCGGTTTAGTTGCTGATGGGCGAGATATGGGAACGGTGGTGTTCAAGGATGCTCCTGTAAAAATTTACTTAACCGCAAGTGCAAAAGAAAGAGCGAAAAGACGCTTGAATCAGTTGAAAGAAATCGGAATTAATGTTAGTCTGACTCGCTTGATTCGAGAGATTGAAGAGCGAGATGACCGCGATATGAATCGTAGCGAGGCTCCACTCAAGCCTGCTGAAGATGCAATTTGTATTGATAGCAGTGATATGAGTATCGAGCAAGTCGTAAATAAAGTAATAGTATTTATTGATAAATAAAAACGTCTAAACACGATATTCCTAAGCTCTAACAAGGATTGTTGGGGCTTTTTGTTTTTTTACCCATTAGAAAAGGATGCTCTAATGATGAATATTTTTATTATAGGTTTATACCATGAGTGAAAGTTTTGCTGAATTGTTCGAAGAG
>JALWYT010000330.1 GCA_026992705.1 Thiotrichaceae bacterium | reverse complement strand
GTGCATAACTTTTCAGTCAGGTATACTAAGTGTAAAAAGGTTTAGTTAGCTTATTATATCTATTGGGTATTACTTGTGTCATATTAGAAAACTTGTGTCATATTAGAAAAGTGGAAAGGATATTAATATGCATAACTCAAGAGCCAATATATAAAAATAATCAGGAAAAATTTAAAGAACCATTAGCAATACTAGCAACCTCTAGATAGAATATTGATAGCTCCCATAACAAGGTATTTAGAATAAAAACTTAAGTGGGGCTTCTTTGTTCGGAGATTAAGATTTCGTTAAAGTTCGTGCTCTATTTAGGTTAAATTATATTAAATCAGCAAGTTAGTTAATGTGCTATTATGCCTAAAAGGAGAACTCAATATTGTTCATCGGAAAACAGAAGAAAGACTTTTTAAAATATTTATTTGGCTTATTAATTCTGTGTGGAGTAAAAAAGTTCCAACTACTTTGATAAATGATAACTCTATAGTATTTTTCTAATTAGATTTTATTTCATTCAAATGGATTCCGTAAAAATGAATACAATGGCACACGGACAAGAATTCCTTGAAGAAACTTTTGGGTTTTCTAGGCAAGATATTAAAGCAAATGAAAAGGGGAACATTACGCCTGAACAAATAGAAAGACTTAAGAAACAACAAGAGGATAATATAGAAACAACGTGGTTCGGCTATTGGTTTATCGCCACTGTTAGTCTTTTTGGGGTGGCTATTAACGTTTATAGAGAAGATGATATTAGCATCAATTTCTTGTTGAGTTATATCGGTTTTGTAATGTTTGTAAGGTGGCTCATCCAACAAATCATAAAATTTTATCAAAAACAAAAACATTCAACAATCGAGACTGGCAAGGTTCACAGTATTGAAGGGTATATTGAGTTTATTTCAATGAGACCTGGTAATAAAACATATTGGTATATTCGTATTGGTGATAAAGAATTTCAATTCCCGTTTACTTTTCACTATATTGATCCGCGTGAATCAGGAACTGAAGGTCAGCGAGCTATTCTTTACTTCACTTCTCCCTGGATTGCCTTACTTTCTATAAAACTACTTACTAGATAACAAATGATTATATATGAGACTATTATTGTGGGACTACATAAATATATAATATTTAAATAGGTATAATAGGGTACTCTAAAATAGCTTTATTATCCAAGAGTCTTTTTTTCTGGAAAGGAAAATAATATTGAAATAGCACGTTCATGTTTTGAATATGTATGAAATGGAATAAAAACATAGCAATGATTACAAGTTTTTATAATAAACTGCTAGAATTGTCGTCAATTTTATGTTATCAGCATTAGATTCCATTACTTCTACGTAGAAAACATCCTTCATTATCTTTTTTAATTGAATTAAAAATTGATATCATAATTTACGAAAAACCGAGTATTTTTTCCGTCACTGCTTAAATCACTATGGATTAAATCTATACTTAAGTTATCATAGACTTTATAGTTAAGTGTTGCATCAAACTCATCACCAATACCTTGATCAAAGGTAATTTTACGTAAGCCGAGCGTCAGTTTATCAATGCCTGTGTATTCGATACCTATGGCTTTTGCAATAACATTTGCAGTGTCATCAATGGTATTAATTTCACCTGATGTAAAATAAGGTCCACCACCAAAGCCGTTTATCACACCATACATGCTAGAGACCTTATTATAATCTATCCTAAGTGCTATGTGTTTAGCAGTATAAGATGCTGTAGTACCCCATACCTTGCCTGTGCCGCCTGCATTATGATCTTTTTGCAAAGCATATTGCACACCTAAATTCAGCCCTTCAATGGCATGGTGATTTAATTCAGCATAGCTCATATCTGTTGCATTTTTTTGCCAATATTGCCAAAGTTGAGCATCCCAGTGTTTATTTTCATAGATCACACCAAGCATTTGTACACCATCAGAACCATTCATATTAGTAAACTTTTCGGGTGTATCAGCATCGACACCTGCCCATTTGTCTAAATATGCGGCAGTGATTGTGGTGTTATTGAAGCTATTGTTATTGATAACAACACCTTGCACAGTGTTGGGAACCATGCCGACATCATCGGTATCAACAAATGGTGTATCCAGCCCTTGACGACCAATTTTAATATGTGTATCTACAAATTCTGCTTGCAACCAAGCCTCATTAATCAGGCTATAGCCTTTGTTTTTGGATGATAAGAAAAAGCCATCCGAATCCGCTCCGATAGGATTGGTTGTATAGAATGTTACACCTAGATTCATGCCTTTGTAGGCGGGGGAGACATAGCCCAAATGCCCACCAAGAGTTTGTGTTGATACGCTATCGCCAGCGGCATCTTCGGTAGAAGTTGAGCCAAAACGTAGTTGTGCGAAAAGCCCGCTTTCATCTTCTGCATGCACAGTTTGACCTAGCAAAGCTAAGGCTAATATGCTAATTATGAGATAAACTTTAGTAATCAGTGCCTGTACGAAAGAGCTAATCTTTATATATAGTTTTTTCATTTTCCTCTCCTGAATAATCAATGCAGAAGATTGTATTTGATAACAATTCTCATTTACATACCCATTACTGTATAAATGAGAATTATTATCATTACATGATACCCTTTTGACGACTGATTGAACTGAGTGAGGTTTTGCCGAATAATCGCTTGTTTTTCAACCAACGTTTCTTTAATTTCTAGTCAGATAGTATGCGTTAGAAACCCCAGACCGATAATCGCTACAATAGCTCCTCCTACACGGACAATCCAGCCATTGTAAATACGCTTGAGTTCGCCGATGGCGATACCTGCAAGGTGTAATAAACCTGTGCCAGTCACAAAACCAATACTATAGATTAAAGGATTAGCCGCATTAGGAAGCTCTGTACCGTGGGCGTGACCGTGGAAGATAGCAAAAGCACCAACAATAATAGCCGCAATCCACATAGGTGGCTTGATTGCAAATAGAACCGCCAAACCTAATACGACACCCGATAATGCAATACCTGTTTCAATATATGGAATAGGTATACCTGCAACGCCTAAAGCACCGCCAAACGCCATTACTAATGGAAAAACAACAGGCAGCACCCAAATTGCTGGTCTGCCAAGAAATGCTCCCCACAGACCAACAGCGACCATAGCGACAACATGATCAAACCCAGAAATGGGGTGCATAAAGCCGCTCATAAAACCGCCTTTTAAACTAGTAAC
>JALWYT010000329.1 GCA_026992705.1 Thiotrichaceae bacterium | reverse complement strand
TTTGTTCTTGCGCTCTTGAAAGTAACTGAGCAAGCCTCTCAAATGCTCGCTTTTTGCTTGTTATCTCTTGATTACAAGAGATTCTATCAGGGGAAAGTAGGGCGATAATATCCATATTAAATATATTTTCCTTTATGAAGTTATTTCAACTGCATCATTTATTATAGTACGGTGGGAACCTTCATTGCGATGATGATCTTTTAACTTTTCCTTGTGTTTTACGATTTGACGATCCAATTTATCAATTAAAGCATCAATTGCAACATACATATCTTCTGCATTGGCATCAGCAAAAATATGATTACCACTAACATGAATGGATGCTTCTGCTTTATGTGTCTTTTTTTGAACTTCGAGTATGACATGAATATTTAAAACTTGGTCAAAGTGTCGCTTAAGTCGAATTATTTTTTCGCGAACATATGAATTTAGAGAATGAGTGACTTCAATATGACGACCAGTTACTTCAAGTTGCATATGCAAACTCCTTTTTTCCTCGTTGTTGAAGGTGGATTATTATTATGAGGAGTTCTGGAAAATAAGCAGAAACTCCCCAATAGGGTGTACATTATTTATACACCCAAATAATCCATGAGTGAAGAAAGATTTTTACTTTCTTCATTATCTAACTCAGCAAAGAGTCAGTCCTAAATTACAGGATGATCTGTAATTCAAAATCTATTTACGCCATTGCTTTTCTTTCATGTGATGCGGGGATGTTAAGAGCCTCACGATATTTCGCAACAGTTCGTCTTGCTACTTTAATCCCTTGTTCTTTTAATAATAATGCTAGTTTGTTATCACTTAATGGTTTTTTCAAGTCCTCTGCATCGATCAATTTTTTAATCATTGATTGAATAGCAGTTGATGAACACCCCCCACCAGATTCAGTTGCAACTTGACTTGAAAAGAAATACTTAAGCTCGAAAATCCCACGAGGCGTGTGGAGATATTTCCGTGTTGTTGCTCTTGATATTGATGACTCATGCATACCCAATCTTTCGGCTATATCGCGTAATATCATAGGCTTCATCGCTTGTTCACCATATTCTAAGAATGCTTTTTGATACTCAACAATAAGCTCCGTTACTTTAAGTATAGTATGATTTCTACTTTGTAGGCTTTTTATTAGCCAATTCGCCTGTTGTAGATTGTTTTTTAAATATTTAATATCACTTTCCTTCCCTTTTTTTATCAACAAATCTGCATAAAAATTATTGATTTGAAGATTAGGAGAAATTTGATCATTAAGGGTAACCCGCCATTGTCCATTATGTTTTTTTACATAAACATCAGGTTTAATGTATTCCGTTGAACTACTCTCAAAACAAGAACCAGGATACGGCACTAATGTTCTAAGTAAAATAATTAATTTACTAAAATCTTTAGTCGTCAATTTTAACTTTTTTTTCAATAAAGAGTGGTTCTTAATTTCTAATAATTCAGGTCTTTCCTTAAGTAATTTCGCAGATTTTTGAGCTAAATCATTATTTTTATAATAATACTTTAATTGAATAGCCAAACATTCACCTAAACTCCTAGCACCAACACCCAGTGGATCAAGATGCTGAATATAAGCAAGTATCGATTCAATTTCATCATTATTATCAAGTAATAAGTCTTCTTTCAATAAATCATATAAAGATGCTATAGAAGTTGTTAAATAACCCTTTTCATCAATTGCATCAATAATAACATTAGCAATAACTTTATCAATTTCCGATAATTGACTCAGTGAAATTTGCCAACGTAAATATGATTGTAAATCTTCAGAAACAGCATGTGTTTTTTCAAGAACCGTAGTGATTGAAGTCTCGTTTGAAGATGACGATTTGGAATAATCGCTATAAATTTCATTCCAGTTTACATCAATATCCATATCACTAGGAATATCAGACACAATATCTTGGGGATCAGATTTAATTTTACTATTATTTTCAACTAGGCTCTGTTCAAGTTGATCTGATTTAACCTCGAGTAATGGGTTTGAATCTACAGCCTCTTGAATCTCTTGCTCTAATTCAATTGTCGATAATTGCAACAAACGAATAGCTTGCTGCAACTGTGGCGTCATGGTTAGTGACTGCCCAAGTCCAATGTTTAATCCATGTTTTATCATTATTTTTAGTATGTTAGACAGGGGAAAATAATTCAATAATTTTTAGTAACTAGCAATAATTCTTTGTTTGGAATTATCATCAACAATAGGAGTCGTTGGCTAGATAATGAAATATCATTATGTACGATAGTGCTACATTGTCAAACCAATGTCTCCGTAAAAAGTTGATCAAAGTTTTCTTTAATTATTACCTACTCTTATTGAATACAATATGACTCAAGTTAGAATTACTAACTACTTATTATTTTCACCATTTAATTAGGCTGATATATGATCTTTTTCAAGGCGATCAATGAGTTCACGAAATTCATTTAAGTCATTGAAACTTAAATAAACAGAAGCAAAGCGGATATAGGCAACATCATCAAGTTTGCGTAGTTCATCCATGACAATATCACCAAGTAAACTGGATGTAATTTCTCGTTCACCACGACTTAATATATTTTTTTTGATTCGGATAATGGCGGACTCAATTTCTTCGGTTGCAACGGGACGTTTCTCTAATGCTCTTAACATACCACCCCGTAGTTTTATCTCGCTAAATGCTTCACGGGCATTATTAGACTTCACTACAGGCGGCATATTAAGTTCAGCAACTTCATACGTTGTAAAGCGTTCTCCACAACCTGCACATTTTCGCCGACGACGAACTTGGTCGCCATCTGCAGCAAGGCGTGAGTCAATAACACGGGTACTTATATCTGAACAAAATGGACAACGCAATTGAGAACCTCCATATTATTTTATTTAGTATTATATACTTTTGACTTATCAAGGCTTTCCTCGTTTTGCACTACCAGTAACTATTCCAACTAAATGCCTATGCATATACAGGGAAACGGGTACAAACATCAGTAACTTGTGCTTTTACAGCTTCAATGGTTGTTTCATTTTCAATATCATCAAGAATATCTGCAATCCAATTCGCTAGCTCAGTCGCTTCTGCCTCTTTAAAGCCACGCGTAGTGATTGCAGGGGTTCCGATGCGAATACCACTGGTAACAAATGGTGATTGAGGGTCATTAGGTACAGCATTCATATTGACTGTGATATGAGCTTTGCCAAGTGCTGCATCAG
>JALWYT010000328.1 GCA_026992705.1 Thiotrichaceae bacterium | reverse complement strand
GCAAGTGATTAGCCAAGCCGCCATTGAAGTTGCCCCTGCCCTATTCTTCTCACTGCTGATTATTACACTAAGCTTTACCCCCATTTTCGCACTCGAAGCCGAAGAAGGCAGGATGTTTCACCCACTAGCTTATACCAAAACCTATGCAATGGCAGCCGCAGCCGCTTTATCCATTACACTAATTCCTGTGCTTATGGGCTATTTTATTCGCGGTCGCACCCCTAAAGAAGTGCAGAATCCGATTTCTCGATGGCTGATTGCAAGCTATCACCCTGCTCTTAATTTCTGCCTAAAACATCCTTGGTGGACACTAACATTTGCATTGCTGATTAGCCTTTCGAGCTGGTATCCGCTTCGGCAAACGGGGTTCGAATTTATGCCTGAATTAGAAGAAGGGGATATTTTATATATGCCGACAACCTTACCGAGCATATCTAGCCGTAAGGCAGCGGATTTACTAGAGCAAAGCGACCGATTGATTAAGTCCATCCCCGAAGTATCTCGTGTATTTGGCAAGGTAGGGCGAGCTGACACTGCAACCGACCCTGCCCCCATGACCATGCTAGAAACCACCATTCAACTCAAACCCAAAGAACAGTGGCGAGCAGGCATGACCCGTGAAAAACTTATCGAGGTGCTGGATGAAACCGTCAAAATTCCTGGCTTAACAAATGCGTGGACACAGCCGATAAAAGCTCGTATTGATATGCTCTCAACAGGAATAAAAACGCCTTTGGGTATCAAAATTGCAGGCAAAGACCTCAAACAAATTGAAGCCATTGGCAAACAAATCGAAACCGCGATAAAAACCGTCAAGGGGACGCAAGATGTTTTTTCTGACCGTGCAAGCCAAGGGCATTATATTGAAATCACCCCCAAACGCTTAGCCGCCGCAAAGCATGGTATTCACATCGCAGAAATTCAAAATGTCATTAGCTCAGCCATCGGTGGAATTAACCTTGCTCAAACCAGCGAAGGACGGGAAAGCTACCCCATTAATTTACGTTTCCCGCTCTATTTACGCGATGATATTGAAAAGCTTGGCGAATTGCCGATTACAGGAAAGACAGGCTTTACCGTTGCCCTATCCGAAGTCACTGATATTAAATTCAGCAAAGCCCCTGCCATGATCAAAACCGAAAATGCACAACTCAATGGTTGGGTATTTATTGATTTCAAAGGCGTGGATTTAGCCAGCTATTTACAACAAGCTCAACAAAAAATTGAAAAAATCAAACTGCCTGCGGGATATTCCGTGACATGGGTTGGGCAGTATGAATCCATGCTGCGTGTTAAAAATAAACTATTGTGGATTACCCCCATTACCCTACTAATTATTCTTGCACTGCTGTATTTAAGCTTTAGAAATATTGCCTCCGTTTTTATTATCCTGCTCACACTCCCCCTATCAATTAGCGGCAGCCTGTGGCTACTTTGGCTATTAGGCTACAACTTCTCCATCGCCGTCATTGTTGGACTAATCGCTTTAGCAGGACTCGCCACTGAATTCGGTGTATTGATGATAATCTATTTAGACAACGTCATCGCCCAAACCAAACAGCAACGAGCATTAAATAATACAACTGACCTACAAAACGCCATCTACCAAGGAGCCGTACTACGCCTACGCCCAAAAATAATGACACTCAGCATCATACTCGCAGGACTTATCCCCATAATGATTGGCAACGAAGCAGGAGCCAATATGATGAAACACATCACCGCCCCCATGCTAGGCGGCATGATAACCGCACCACTGCTGTCACTGTTTGTTATTCCCGTGGTTTATTATTTATATATAAAAAAGCACTGATAAAACATAACTACTCAGTATAGTAAGCTTATGTGGATGATAATGTTACAACACTCCATCACGTTGTTAATGGCAATGATGAGTTGCAATAATATTAAATTAATAATACTCCAAATAAATTTACTCAAATTAAAATTAATACTGGAAACATGACGCAGTTTTCATTATCCTACGCACCTCAATTGGAGAGGTGGCAGAGCTCGGTCGAATGCACTTGATTTGAAATCAAGCGAAGGTTCACCCCTTCCGTGGGTTCGAATCCCACCCTCTCCGCCATACATGAGTTCTACGAAAACCGTAGAAGTCCGAAAGCCCGCATAACAGCGGGCTTTTTTGTGGGTGTTGTGTCCGTGATTGACCGCTGATAACCTGTATTATTCACAAGCTTTGACGGTATTTATGACGGTATAAATACCCCCTAAAAAAAAGTACCGTCAAAATAAGCTAAATTACGCTACTTTCAACACGTTATAAACACTAGCAACGGATACCCCAAGCTCTTTTGCAATTTTGGGTTTACTCATACCCTGCTCTAATAATTTCAGCATTTCAGCTTTTTTTGCTCTTGCTGTTGCTTTGCGTCCTTTATATACACCTCTTTCTTTGGCTTTAGCGATACCCTCAAGTTGTCGTTCTTTTCTAATATTGGTTTCAAACTCTGCGAATGTAGCAAGCATTCCTAAAAATGCTTTGCCTGCTGATGTGCTGGTGTCAATGTTTTGGTCTAATACAATTAAACTGATTCCCTGCGTCTCTAAATTATGAACAATATTATGTAAATTCCTAGCTGATCTTGCTAGACGATCTATTTTAGTGATAACGAGGCTGTCACCGTCTCGCATAAATTCGAGACATTCATCTAGTTCAGTTCTACCTTTTTTAGTTGTTCCTGATTTTTTCTCAGAAAATATCCTTTCACAATTTGCGGATTTTAATCTTTCAATTTGTGTTGTGTGATCTTGATCTAGTGTAGAAACTCTGGCGTATCCGATAAGAGCCATTTTTTTATTCCTCTTAAAATCTTATAAATAGGGTTTAGATGTTGTTATAATAGCCTTCTAAAAATAGAAAAACAACCCTATTTAGATGGTTTTTGAGGCTTTTTTATCTTCTAATTAGAATATACCCTATTTGTAAGAGAATATTTTTAAACTCTGCCCTATTTTTGCGTTATCCATTGTTCCATTTTCGGAACAATGAACTTTTAGGCTTTCATGCTTTGGATTAGCAGTTGTTCCAGAAATGGAACAACTACTTTATGGGTGATTTCAAAAACCGAAATAATCAAGCACCTGCTCCAACCAGTTCCAGATTATTTGATGGAGCATGTAGTAAATACTGATAATTGCAATGGTGACAGGTAGTAATAGTAAGTAGGCTAGTAA
>JALWYT010000327.1 GCA_026992705.1 Thiotrichaceae bacterium | reverse complement strand
ATTTAAAAGATTGGAAGACTTAGATAACATTCCGTTATAATGAGTTAATACTAGAGAAAAGCTTAATAACATAAAGCCTTAAATCATTAGAAAATTTTTGCCTATGTGTTTAAATGCAGGCATTATGTAAAAGATTTTCCCATAATATATCAAAGTAGATTAGCAAATGTCTTAGGAAATTGGCATAATTAATTTTAGTGTAATAGATAAATAGAAAGGTATTCACTTGAACGATCTAACAAAAAATTTATTAATCTGGGTAGTTATTGCCTTTGTTTTAGTTGCTGTATTTAGCAAATTCAGCATGCAAGCTGGTACAGCAACTGCTATTCCATATTCTGATTTTATCCAAAATGTTAGCAATGATGCTGTCCGTGAAGTCGAAATAAATGGTCGCGAAATTACTGGTATCACAGTTGATGGTAGTAAATTTAAAACATTTATTCCCCCCCAAGAAACAAAATTAATTGATGACCTTCTAGCTCATAATGTGAAGTTTGATGCAGTTCCGCCAGAAAAACGTTCATTGTTTATGGAAATTCTTATCAGTTGGGTACCATTTCTACTGATTATTGGTCTATGGATTTATATCATGCGGCAAATGCAAGGTGGTGGTGGACGTGGTGCTTTATCATTTGGCAAAAGCAAAGCTCGTATGCTATCAGAAGACCAAGTTAAAGTGAATTTCAATGATGTCGCAGGGTGTGAAGAAGCAAAAGAAGAAGTCAGTGAATTAGTGGACTTTTTAAAAGACCCCAGTAAGTTCCAAAAACTTGGGGGGAAAATACCACGTGGTTTATTAATGGTTGGTTCACCAGGTACAGGTAAAACTTTATTAGCAAGAGCAATTGCTGGTGAAGCAAAAGTTCCATTTTTCACAATTTCTGGATCAGACTTTGTTGAAATGTTTGTTGGTGTAGGTGCATCACGTGTGCGTGATATGTTTGAGCAAGCTAAAAAGAATGCACCTTGTATTATCTTTATTGATGAAATTGATGCAGTCGGTCGTCAGCGTGGAGCTGGTCTTGGTGGTGGGCACGACGAGCGGGAACAAACCCTAAACCAGCTTCTTGTTGAAATGGATGGTTTTGAAGGTAATGAGGGTGTCATTGTTATTGCTGCCACAAACCGCCCTGATGTATTAGATACCGCATTATTACGTCCAGGTCGATTTGACCGTCAGGTTGTTGTGCCGTTACCTGATGTACGTGGACGAGAGCAAATTCTTAAAGTCCATATGCGAAAAGTCCCATTAAATGATGATGTAAAAGCTAATCTATTAGCACGCGGTACACCAGGCTTTTCAGGTGCAGATCTAGCAAACTTAGTGAATGAAGCTGCATTATTTGCTGCTCGTGAAAATAAACGTACAGTGAGTATGAATGATTTTGAGCGAGCAAAAGATAAGATCATGATGGGTTCTGAACGTAAGTCAATGGTTATGAGTGAAGAGGAAAAACTCAATACCGCTTATCATGAAGCAGGACATGCTATTGTTGGTTACAAAGTTCCCTCACATGATCCAGTTTATAAAGTTACGATTATTCCTCGTGGTCGAGCATTAGGTGTGACCATGTATTTACCTGAAGAAGACCGTTACAGTGCCAGTAAAGAGCGTTTAGAAAGCCAAATTTCCAGTCTATTTGGTGGACGAATAGCTGAAGAGCTAACATTAGGCTCTGATGGTGTTACAACAGGTGCCTCAAATGACATTGAACGAGCAACTGAAATCGCTAGAAATATGGTAACTAAATGGGGTTTATCTGAAAAACTAGGTCCTTTAGCTTATTCGGAAGATGAGGGTGAAGTATTCCTAGGACGTAGTGTAACTCAACATAAGCATGTATCGGATGAAACAGCTCATCTAATTGATGAAGAAGTTCGCAGAGTTATTGATCGCAATTATGCTCGTGCAGAAAAAATACTAAAAGATAATATTGATATACTTCATAATATGGCAAAAGCATTGATGAAATATGAAACCATTGATGCTGAACAAATTAAAGCTTTAATGGAAGGTAAAGAAGTACCACCACCTGCTGACTGGAGTGATGATGACTCGTCAAATAACAATGGTAAAGGTGGAAACCAAGCTGAAGCTAAAAAATGTGACAACAATAAAGAGAAGCCAAAAGGTAAGATTGGTGGAACGGCTGAGTCGCATTGAGTAGGTTAATGACTAGGTTGGGACAATAGTATGTGTTATTATCTATCCCGACCTAATCACAATTCTTAGGATTTTAATAAATAAAACCAGTACGTTTATATTGCTGTTTTTTTTATGAGGAAACTCAAAAAATGAAAACCCGTGTTAAATGGCTAGATAATATGAGTTTTGTTGGTGAATCTGCTAGTGGTCATTCTGTTGTTATGGATGGACCACCCGAAGCAGGTGGTCGTAATATAGGAATTCGCCCAATGGAAATGCTATTACTCGGCTTAGGTGGTTGTTCATCTTTTGATGTAGTGATGATTTTACAACGAAGCAAGCAAGACCTCATTGATTGTGAAGTTGAAATTGAAGCAATGCGAGCAGAAACTGAACCTAAAGTTTTCACCAAAATTCATTTACATTTTATTGTCAAAGGTAAAAATCTATCTGAAGCAAAAATCAAACGAGCAATTGAACTATCGGCTGAAAAATACTGTTCTGCATCTATTATGTTGGGAAAAGTTGCTGAAATGACACATGATTATGAAGTGATAAAAGTCTAAGCCAATGTTTTATTCTCCCCCCCCTACTCCAGCAAAACTAAGCTACACCCGCACACTCACATCCACCGCACTAAACACCTGCCTATTACCATTATCCAATTCCACTTCTAGCATTCCATCTGCTGTAATATCAATCATTTTGCCGTGTAATATTTGCTTTTGGTAAGTAATGCTAATGGTTTGATTTTCAAGAAGATTCCAGCTTTGCCATTGCTGTTTGAATGCGGATAACTCAAGTTGTGGGGATGTTGACAGGCTTTCTGCTAGGTGGTTGAGTAATTGGCTGATTAGTTGGTTGCGGTTTATGGTTTGTTTAAGGCATTGATTGAGGCTTGTCCATGCTTGCTTGATTTGTGTTGATTGTTGCATGGCGATATTTAAACCGATACCAATGACGACTTCGTTAAGATTGCCTTTGGTTTCTAATAAAATACCGCCTAATTTTTTGTTTTGGTAAAGAATATCATTCGGCCATTTAACGCCATGACCT
>JALWYT010000326.1 GCA_026992705.1 Thiotrichaceae bacterium | reverse complement strand
ATAAAATATACACTTTGGAAATGAATTATGGCAAGTGGAAAAGAAATCCGCACTAAAATTGCAAGTATAAAAAGTACACAAAAAATTACCCGTGCCATGGAAATGGTCGCCGCTAGTAAAATGCGTAAGGCGCATGATAGGATGCATAAATCACGCCCTTATGCTGACAAAATTAAAGCGGTAATTGGTCATTTGGCACATGCTCATCCTGAATATAAACATCCCTATATGATTCCGCGCGAGGTTAAGCGCGTTGGAGTTATCATTGTTTCTTCTGATCGTGGCTTGTGTGGTGGATTGAATACTAATGTATTTAAACTCACAGTCTCTTCGATGAAAGAATGGCAAGATGAAGGGATGGAAATTGATATATGCACTATTGGAAATAAAGGGGCTTCGTTTTTTAAACGTCTTGGTGGTAATATCGTCGCGCAACCAACTAATTTAGGCGATAAGCCTTCTCTTGAAGATTTAATTGGTGCTGTGAAAGTGATGTTAGATGCTTATGATAATGGCAAGATTGATCAATTGTTTGTTGTCTATAATCATTTTATTAATACCATGACACAAAAGCCTACTGTGCAACAATTATTGCCGATTAAAGCAGATGTAGAAGATGAAAAACTGGGTCATCATTGGGATTATATTTATGAGCCAGAATCGCAGGAAGTTTTAGATGGTTTATTGATGCGTTATATTGAATCCTTAGTTTATCAAAGTGTGGTAGAAAATATTGCCAGTGAGCAAGCGGCTCGGATGGTGGCAATGAAGAGTGCTTCTGATAATGCTGGCGATTTAATTGATGAATTTCAGTTGGCTTATAATAAGGCTCGTCAAGCTGCGATTACGCAGGAATTGTCTGAAATTGTTGCTGGTGCGGCGGCGGTATAATAAATTTATTCACGTTCACCACATTTACAAAGAATTTTTAAAGAGGAATTTTATAAGATGAGTTCTGGCAAAATTGTGCAAATTATTGGAGCGGTGATTGATGTTGAATTTCCGCGAGAAGCAATGCCAAAGGTTTATGATGCTTTAAAAGTCGATGAGCATGGTTTAATCTTAGAAGTCCAACAGCAATTGGGTGATGGCATAGTCCGTACTATTGCTATGGGTACGACTGATGGGATGGGACGTGATTTGTCTGTCACTAATACAGGTAAGCCAATTAATGTGCCTGTGGGTGAGAAGACTTTGGGTCGTATCATGGATGTTTTGGGCAATCCTATTGATGATAAAGGTCCCATTGGTGCTGAAACCACTTGGTCAATTCATCGTAAAGCACCTACTTTTCAGGAACTCTCTGCTAGTAATGAGTTGTTGGAAACAGGAATTAAGGTTATTGATTTGATTTGCCCTTTTGCTAAGGGTGGTAAAGTCGGTTTGTTTGGTGGTGCTGGTGTAGGTAAAACTGTCAATATGATGGAGTTGATTCGTAACATCGCTACTGAGCATAGTGGTTATTCTGTCTTTGCTGGTGTTGGAGAGCGTACCCGTGAAGGTAATGACTTTTACCATGAAATGAAGGAAAGTAAGGTTTTAGATAAGGTTTCATTGGTTTATGGGCAGATGAATGAACCTCCTGGTAACCGTTTGCGTGTTGCTTTGTCTGGTTTGACAATGGCTGAATCTTTCCGTGATGAAGGCCGTGATGTTTTGTTGTTTATTGATAATATTTACCGTTACACCTTGGCTGGTACTGAAGTTTCTGCTTTGTTGGGACGTATGCCTTCTGCTGTGGGTTATCAACCAACATTGGCTGAAGAAATGGGTGCTTTGCAAGAGCGAATTACTTCTACAAAAGATGGTTCTATTACCTCAATTCAAGCTGTGTATGTGCCAGCAGATGATTTAACTGATCCATCTCCTGCTACGACTTTTGCTCACTTGGATGCTACTGTTGTATTGTCTCGTCAAGTCGCAGAATTAGGTATTTATCCTGCTGTAGATCCGCTTGATTCTAGTAGTCGCCAACTTGATCCTTTAGTTGTGGGAGAAGAGCATTATGAAGTTGCACGCGCAGTGCAGGGAACTTTGCAACGTTATAAGGAACTGAAAGACATCATTGCTATTTTGGGTATGGATGAATTGTCTGAAGAAGATAAATTAACTGTATCTCGTGCGCGTAAGATTCAGAAATTCTTGTCACAACCTTTCTTTGTGGCAGAAGTGTTTACAGGCACAGAGGGTAAATTTGTTTCTCTTAAAGATACTATAGCTGGTTTTAAGGGAATTGTAGAAGGTAAATATGATGATTTGCCAGAACAAGCTTTTTATATGGTGGGTAGCATTGAAGAAGCTGTTGAACAAGCAGCAAATCTTTAACAGGAGTTCACAAACATGGTAATGACAGTGCATGTCGATATAGTCAGTGCAGAAGCCAATATTTATTCTGGTATGGCTGAGATGGTCATTGCGCCAGCGGTACAAGGAGAAGTGGGTATTTTACCCCTTCATGCCCAATATATAACTCCGTTAAGCGAAGGTGCTGTTAGGCTGAAGCTTGGCAATGATAAGGAAGAATCCTTTTATGTCTCTGGTGGTTTCTTAGAAGTGCAACCACATATTGTCACAATTTTATCAGATACTGCGCTACGAGCGCATGATATTGATGAAAAAGCTGCTTTAGAAGCGAAACAAAATGCTGAAAAACTGTTATCGGATAAACAGTCTGATTTTGAATATGCTAGAGCAGAAGCAGAATTGTCGGCAGCAATGTTGCAATTACGCGCTTTGGCAAAATTGCGGAAAGTAAATAAATAAAATAGTAAGGGCAATCCCCTGTGGTTGCCCTTCTGTTGAAATCCAATATAATTGTGCTTCTTACCAAAATTCAAATTTCCCTCTTATATATTTCTTTGGCTCTAAACCTTTCAAATTGTTAAATTCTTGTTTTAATTCTCCAAAACTCAATTTCTGATTAAAAGCATAAACTGTTTTTATATTTTATAGGGCATTGATAAACTATTATCCTTATTTTATCCTTGGAATCCAAAGCTTTATATTTTAAAATACATTAAAATACATAGATAAGTTATAAAAAGGGATAAGGCTGGGTTTATCCGCTTTTATAAGTAGGTGAACATAAATATTTTAACATTTTGTAGGAAGCATTAAATTGTAGGGTGGGCAGCGTCTTTTTGCTGCCCACCAGCCGCAGAAAAGGAAAAACTTATGTTCAATTTTTTTAAATCAGATTAGAAAC
>JALWYT010000325.1 GCA_026992705.1 Thiotrichaceae bacterium | reverse complement strand
TGCAAAGGTTGCAAAGGGGCTGCAAACCGCACTCGCTGGCTTTCGCCTTCAAAGGCATACACTGAACCAGGGGTATTTTTATCATTGGCTTTAATTCGCAAGACAATCATTTGCTGCAATTGACGATGCAACCAGCCAGTAATTAACCGCATATCCTCAGTTTTCTCGATACGCTTCTCCGCAGCATCCCAACTACGTCCAACGGTATGAAAGCTGGAAAATAACGCCAGAAATAATAGCGAAACCATGCTAAAGGCGATTAGCATCTCCAGTAGTGTAAAGCCCTGTTGATTTTTCATAGTTTCACTACCGCTAATACATCAAGGTTCTTTTCCAAAGCGAATAGAATTAAGCTCAAAATGACGGTCGCGATTGCCCGATTGCCATGCAATATCAACATGCACGCGATAAGGATAGAGCGGTATCGCTGGGGCATCTTCAGGGTATTCAAATTCTGTTGGCTCGATATGAATCGTCCAATTGAATTTTCCATCACTGCCTGAAGTATCACCCGCTTCAATAGGGATTGCTGTACCCACGCCTGCCATTTGTGATTCTGCCACTTTGACGGCATAGCTATATTCATCGGCTAGGGCAACGCTTCGCATACTATTGCCGAATAATTGTAAAATACCGCCCACAACCAGCCCCATAATGACAAAAGCGACAAGGACTTCCAGCAAAGAAAAACCGCCTTGCTGATTGAATGTAGATGATTTATTGCAGACTGATGCGACCACTAATCCACTCCACATTCACCACATATTTTTGTTTTTTATAAATTAAATCAACTTTGCCCCCCGTCGAGCTACCGTCTGGGAAAAACCGTACACCACCTACATTTTGATTAACTACCTCGGACTCTGCTGTGTGTAGCTTGGCATCAATGCTTTTATTCATTTTTTTACTTTTAAAGCCCACGCCATCAATCCAAAACTTTTTAGTTTCAATATCCATTTTCCAAACCATCGGCTTCTGCTGCATAACCGCAATAGAACGAGCATGGCGTAAGCTACTCATCACATCTCGAGCTGTTTTGCGTAATACTGGCCCATTGGAAATTGAAGTCGCAACCACCCCTGCTAGCAAACCACCTAAGACTAAAACAATCATCAGTTCTAGCAGACTAAAACCGTTGTGTTTTGAAAGAATTGATTTCATGGTTATTCCTTGCAGGTTCTATTGTGAGGCGGCATACGAATTGCTGATAGAATAAATGCTATTGCTAATCCAACTATGTAGGTCGGGTTAGCGATAGCGTAATCCGACAGAATCCTGCTAAACCTGCCGGGTTACGTTTCACTAACCCGACCTACGGGGTAGTAGTTTTGTAGGCTGGGTTAGCGATAGCGTAACCCAGCAAGCAATTAGGGAAATGCTAGGATTCAGGTTAATCCCAAAGGCTAATATCGGCATTCTCACCTTCGCCGCCTTTGCTACCATCGGCTCCCATTGAGTACAAATCATAAGGATGACCATTGCTACCAGGGCGTTTGTATTGATAATCGTTATTCCAAGGGTCTTTAGGAACGGCTCCTTTTTTAAGGTAAGGACCATTCCAGCCTCTAGCACCAGATGGGGCTGTAGCAAGGGCTTGTAAGCCTTGGCTTGTTGTTGGGTAGTTGCCCACTTCAAGGCGATACATATCTAATGCCGAGCTGATATTTTCAATCTGTACTTTGGCAGATTTGGTTTTACCTTTACCGAGATATTTCATGGCTTGAGGACCAACAATTCCCGCAATCAAGCCTAAAATGACTAAAACAATCATTAATTCAATTAAACTAAAACCTTTATTTATTTTTTTCATTGTTGTTTTCCTTTTTTAGTAAGTTGTTCTGTAAAGCTGGTAAGTGATTGACTATTCGGGACGCTGTAAATACATCCATGTAAGCTCTAAGGCAGCATCCCTGCTGCCTAAGCCCAAATAATCAATCACTTACCAGCTTATAGTAGTTATATTGTTCTTTATTCCACCAAATCTGCCATATTAATCATTGGCAATAATACCGAGCCAATAATGACTAAAATCGCAACCGCCATAATCAATATCAACACAGGTTCCATAAAGGCTAATAGGTGTTTGACCGAGGTTTTAACTTCATCATCATAAATTTCAGCAACATCGCTGAGTAGTTCTTCCATTTGCCCTGTTTCTTCGCCAACACGGAGCATGTGCAAGGCATAAGCAGGAAATACACCTTTGGCTAATAACGATTTCGTTAAACTTTCACCTTGTTTTAAATCATCGGATGCTTTGCCGACGGCATCTGCCATAACGCGATTGCCCATTGTTTTTTTAACGATCAGCAAGGCACTCAACAAAGGCACACCGTTATGCAATAAAGTGCCTAAACTGCGTGAAAACTTTGCCATTTCAACCTTGCTGATAAGCTCGCCAACCATTGGCCATTTCAGCATGGAATGATCCAAGCGGGTGCGAGCGGCATCGTTTTTCAGCATAAACTGTATCCACAGAATAACGAGCAATAAGCCCCCTAAAATCGCCCACCAGTATTGTGAAAACATATCCCCCGCATTCATAACCGCAACCGTAATAGCAGGGAGGTCAGCTCCCATATCATCAAACATTTGGGCAAATTGCGGGACAACAAACACCAGCAAGGCAATAATTGAGAGAATGGCAACACTGGCCAAAATCATCGGATAAATTAATGCCGAAACAACCGTGCTGCGTAACTCTTTGGCTCGTTGCATATATTCCACCAGCCTTGCTAATGCATCACCGATAGAACCACCTGCCTCGCCCGCTTTTACCATATTCACATAAAAGCGTGAGAATTTGCCTGTTTCGTTTAAGGCATCACCAAAGCCTTTACCGCTGCGTACTGCTGACTGTAAATCTTGCAGAACATGATTAACGGCTTCATTATCGCCAATTTCAACCAGTATGGATAAAGCTCGATCAAGTGGTAAACCTGCTTTTAGCATGGACGACAATTGTTGCGTAAGGGCTAAAATATCCTCTTGAGTTACTTTATTGCTGGCGAATAGTTTTTTCGATTTCTTTTTGTTCGCGGCTTGTTTGTTTGTCCCCTTTTTAATGGTGACAGGGATTAAGCCCTCAGCACTAAGATTTTCGACGACTTTGGCTTCGCTAGGAGCATCCATCTCCCCTATTTTTTGTTCCCCTGCGGGAGTAATCGCCTTGTAGGAAAACTGCGGCATTAATGACCCTCCTCAGCAACACGCAGGACTTCTTCAAACGTGG
>JALWYT010000324.1:926-3235 GCA_026992705.1 Thiotrichaceae bacterium | reverse complement strand
AAATAAATGTATTAAAGTCCCATTAAAATTCACTCAACCTAATTTTAAGGTATTTGATATTTTACTCAAAAAATATCCTAAATAATATTATATGATTTCATCAAGTTTAATCACCGCTGAGAAATATAACCAAAAATTATCGAAACTCATTAGTACGACAGCTTCTATCTCATGAATATACTTAATGCTTGTGCTTATCTAGATCTAGTATGGTGAAATTACGAATCTAGGTTTAATATAGTTCTTACAAGATGCTTTCCTTGATAAACCAAACCCGTATAAATCTGCAAAAGACTAGCTCCTGCCTCTAATTTATCTTGTGCATCTTGTTGTGATGAGATTCCACCTACACCAATAATAGGAATCTGCCCTGTAAAGTGTTGACTGAATTGTCGAATGACTTTTGTTGATACTTGTGTTAGCGGTTTGCCACTTAATCCACCTATTTCATTTACATATTGCTGACCTTTCACTGCTTCCCGCGAGATGGTGGTATTGGTTGCAATCAGGCAGTCGATTTTTTGTTCTAAAAATATGTCAGCCATTGATTTGATTTCATTATCCGTTAAATCTGGGGCTACTTTTATGGCAATAGGGACATAACGATGATATTGCTGCTGTAGTGAAGCTTGCTCTTTTTTTATGCTTTTTAATAAATCACGAAGTTCTTCTCCATACTGCAATGTGCGCAAATTTGGAGTATTAGGGGATGATATATTGATGGTGATATAAGAAGCATAAGGATACGCTTTATTTAAACCAATTAAATAATCATCGACTGCATTTTCCACAGCTGTATCAAAATTTTTGCCAATATTAATACCTAGTATGCCTTGATAATTGGACTTTTTAACTTGCTCTATCAGATAGTCAATACCTTTATTGTTAAAGCCCATACGGTTAATAATCGCTTCTGATTCAACTAGCCGAAATAATCTTGGTGATGGATTACCCAGTTGAGGGCGTGGGGTGACGGTTCCTACTTCAATAAAACCAAAGCCAAAGCTTGCCAATGCATCAATATATTCTCCATTTTTATCTAAACCTGCAGCTAAACCGACATGATTTGGAAACGCAAGCCCCATAACTGAAATAGGATGATAGGGTATTTTTTGCTGCAATATGCCAAGCTTATTGAGTAATTTAAGCCCCGTTAAAGAAGCATGATGTGCTGTTTCTGGTGGGAGTAAAAATAGCAGTTTACGAATTAGATGATACATAATTTATATTTTTGCTTCAGAAAAATTTACAGCATTCTAATTTAAGAATAACGAAAACTTACAAATCTGGAAATAAAAAAGGGGAGCGACTTGCTCGCTCCCCTTTTTAACAGTTGATTAATAACTTAGCTTCTTTCTAGTGCCTCAATTCTTTCTTCAATTGGTGGATGTGTTAAAAAGATTTTCCTTAAACCTTCCCCTAAACCTCCATTAATACCAAAGGCTGCCATTTCACCAGGCAAATCGTGGGGATCAGAGTGTTGTAAGGCTCTCAATGCAGCAATCATTTTATGTTTTCCAGCGAGACTTGCTCCACCTGCATCAGCATAAAATTCACGCCGTCTTGAATACCACATAACAATTGCTGTCGCTAAAAAGCCTAAGAAAATTTCAGCAATCATCGATGCTACAAAATAACCAATACCAAAACCACTATTTTCCTCATTATTATTACCTGATAAAGCACGATCAACGATGAAGCCCACTACTCTAGCAAAGAACATAACAAAGGTGTTTAATACACCTTGTAGCAAGGTTTGTGTAATCATATCACCATTAGCAATATGACTGACTTCGTGCCCTAGTACAGCTTCAACTTCATCATGTGTCATTGTGTTTAACAAACCTGTACTTACTGCAACTAATGCATCATTTTTATTTGCTCCTGTAGCAAAAGCATTGGGTTGTGGCGATTCAAAAATCCCTACTTCAGGCATTCCAATACCTGCTTGACGAGCTTGGCGATGTACAGTCTCCACTAACCAACGCTCATCTTCATTACTAGGTTGCTCAATAACCCAAACTCCCATGCTTCGTTTTGCCATGCTCTTTGACATTAACAAACTTATAAATGAACCACCAAAGCCAAGCACTAAAGAAAACAGAGCAACATAGCCAAAGTGCCCTGGAAGCCCAAAAGTTTGCTCAATCATTCGGCTTAAACCAAACATTGAATCTAATATATTCCATGTTACACTTAATACTGCAAGGATTGCAAAGTTAACTAATAACATTAATAAGATACGCTTCATATTATCCTCAGAAATTTTTTAAAGTTAGTTACCGATAATATAAGGATTTAAAAATCAA
>JALWYT010000324.1:0-916 GCA_026992705.1 Thiotrichaceae bacterium | reverse complement strand
ATATTTATTACGAATTTGTAACTTGAATCCGTAGCTTGATATAAATTTAAGTATACTAAGAAAATCACTAAAGCTTAATTTAATAACAGATCAATCAATAATAGAAAATGTAATATCCATCTGATAAATTCTAATAGATCAGTAATATTCATTATTAACAATCAAGGAAATTTAAAATGAAATATAAAATACTATTACCCATAGGAATAATGTCCTGTTCCATCGCTTTTGCAAACAATAACACAACTACTTCTGCTGAAATCCAAACTAACTTAGAAGCTACAGATGAAAAAACGGTACATATCAATGAAGCAAAACAAGTCATTGGTAAGTTTGTAAAAAAACTTAAGGGTGAGCTACAGAAAGCTATGGCAGAAGGTGGTCCAGTCAATGCTATTACTGTTTGTAATGAAAAAGCTGCTTCAATTACACATAAAATTTCTGAAGAAGAAGGCGTAACAGTTAGTCGTGTTAGTCTTAAAAATCGTAATCCACTCAATCATCCAAACGAATGGCAAAAAAAAATATTGGAAGGCTTTGAAATTAAGAAGTCAGAGGGAGTAGATGTAAAAACAATAGCTTTTGCTGACATTATTGAAGAAGGGGATAAAAAACAATTTCGCTTTATGAAAGCAATACCTACAGGAAAGCTATGCCTCGTCTGCCATGGTGAAAAATTAATTCCAGAGGTTGCTAATAAGCTATCTGAATTATACCCAGACGATAAAGCAACGGGGTTTAAAGAAGGTGATATTCGTGGTGCCTTTGTTATTGTTAAAGACTTAACTACTCAAATGAATAATAAGTAGAATACTAATAAACAATTGGAACCTCTATTACACTAAAGTAAGTTTATTTACTAAAAAAACATGACTTACAGTTTGGTCAGAGGTTCTTTTAGTAATGAATGAATATT
>JALWYT010000323.1 GCA_026992705.1 Thiotrichaceae bacterium | reverse complement strand
GGATAAACACATCATAAATTTTTTGTAGCTTCTCTTAAATTATATTAAGTTCAGGTATAGGATGTATATTTTATAAGGTTACATATAAACCCCATAATAATTAGAACACCCTGAGATAAGTAATGAGAATAACAAAAAAACAGCAGGTAACACTGGGCTTTACATGCTTAATTTCGCTATTAAGTTTTCCAACACTTCATGCCGAAACAAAATTATCACCCGTTACTTCTATTAGTTTCGACGAAGCTCCCCCACCTTGGGCTGCACGGACAGATTTGCAAATGCCACTAGCTGAATCTTCTACTAAAGAAAAGTCATTAGATATGAGTGCTATAAATTTGAAAGTACCTGTAGATAGCAAGGTTTCTAACTTTACAAATACTAATGAACTTCCCGCGTTAACGCTGGAAGGGAATTTTAAAAATACATTAAGTTTAAATGAACACGTTATAGAGGATAGAAATCAAGAACAGAAAAAAGGGTTATTAAGCAAATTATTCTCACATAAGAAAAATAAAAGTTCGGTGACAGTTCAAACAAACAATAGTATCGAAAATTGGTATCAAAATAGACATAATGTGTCACTAGCAAATAATAATGTATTGATTGAAAATTTAAAAGCTCAAGCCTCCCAAGGGAATAGTGATTCCCAATATCAACTAGGCTTATTATACCAAACCGGCAATGGTGTTGAAGAAAATATCTACCAAGCCATCCATTGGTTAACTCGTGCTGCAAATGCCAATAATGTTCAAGCTCAATATGCTTTGGCAATGCTGTATCGGGAAAATGCAAGCAAACCAGATGATGAGAAAAAAGCAGTCAATTGGTATCGTCGTGCTGCTCAAGCAGGACACGCAGATGCACAATATAGTTTAGGTTTATTATATGCCAATGGTGACATGGTACAACAAAATGTTGAACTTGCTAAAAAGTGGTTTAGTCAGTCAGCACAGCAAGGCAATATAGCAGCTAAGATTGCACTAATGGCATCGACAAATCCATCAAACACGGTAAAAAATACTACATTAGTTGAAGCTGAAGTTAATCACTCGACTAAAGCAATAGTAGCAGAGCCAGAAGAAAACCAAAACCCAATAGAAGTTGCAACAAAAACCTCACTAGAAACTGAAGCGACAGCAGCAAGCGAAATCACTCTACCGAGTGAAACACATTTTGCAAATAATACAAGCAATACTGTAAAAGTAGAAGAGGAACCCCAAGAACAAATTCGTGTGGCTAATATTACTGCTCCGACACTTAACCCTACTACAGTTCAAGAATTAGCAGTTCCACAAAATAGCCATTTAACATCACCATCTACTATTAAGCAAACTACGACAGAACTTAATATGAATAATTCAGATATTGATATTACTGCAATTAAGAAGGCTGCAATGTCAGGTGATGCTGAAAGCCAGCTATTACTCGGTTCATTATATGAAGACGGTAGAGCAGGAATGCCACAAGACTATAGAATAGCTGCTAAATGGTACCGTAAATCAGCTGATCAAGGTTTTGCACAAGCTCAGTATAACCTAGGCTTGTTATATGAAGATGGAAAAGGCATGGAGCAAGATTATTATGAAGCAGCACAATGGTATAAACGAGCAGCGAATAATGGATTCTCTGAAGCCCAAAATAATTTAGGTGTTTTATATATTTTAGGCAAAGGTGTGATTAAAGATAGAAATCGAGCCGAATTAATGTTTAGACGTTCAGCTGAACAAGGCAATGAAAATGCTAAACGTAATTTAGAAATGTTGTTAAAGTCAACAACACATTAGAGGCGTTATTAAACGAAGGTAACGCACGGACATAATATAATAAAGAGTACCTCATAATTATTACCAAGATATTGTTAATAAGTCATCAAGTATTAAATAGGCTTTCACCAGAGTAGCCTTTATTCTCTAATATTCTACGAAGACGTTTTAAGGCATCCATTTGGATTTGCCTGACTCGTTCACGAGTCAAACCTAGCTCTGTTCCAACTTGCTCTAAAGTTGAACGGTCATATCCGTGCAAACCAAAGCGTCTTACCACAACTTCTTTTTGCTTATAATCAAGCTGAGCCAACCAACTATCGACAGAGTGAGCAATATCTTCATCATCTGTAACCGTATCAGGCTCTGGAGCAGACTGTTCTGCAACAAAGTCAACTAAAGGACTGTCACCTTCTTTGCCTACCTTCACATCTAAAGAACTAATTCGTTCACTGTGATTTAATAATTTACGAATATTTTCAGCAGGTTTACCTAGAGCATCAGCAACCTCTTGTACACTTGGCTCATAACCAGTTTGTTGGGTCAACTCCCTAAACTTACGTAAATAGGCGTTAAGCTCTTTATTAATATGGATAGGTAAACGAATTGTACGTGTTTGATTCATTATTGCCCGTTCTATATTTTGTCGTATCCACCATGTTGCATAAGTTGAAAAGCGAAAGCCCTTTTCTGGATCAAATTTTTCTACTGCATGAATTAAACCTAAATTTCCTTCCTCGATAAGGTCAGGAAGAGGCAGCCCTCTTCCCATATATCGCCGTGCAATTTTTACAACGAGTCGCAAATTACAAATAATCATTTTTTTGCGACCATATTCATCACCTTCTCGTGCTAAACGACCATATTTTTTTTCCTCTTCAGGAGATAATAATGGAGAGAATTCAATTTCTTTTAAATACAACTGAATGGCATCTAAATCTCGACGAGCTATTTTTTTTACAGAAGATAAGGGTGTCTGGGAAGTTGCTTTTGTTTGCATAATAAAAAACTATCATCCTTTAATTTACTATAAAAACCTAAGCCAGAAAACTACTTCATAAGTTATCAACTCACTCTACAGTGCTAAAAAGTGCTTGTTTAAACGCCAATATTTTGCACTCTATTTGTATTCATATTGAAGTCACATTCAAACGTATGTAGGTTGGAGTTAAAGGCTTAAGTATAGAGGCAATATGTAAGGAAGTTTTGATCAAATTATGAATAACTTTTCTAAGAAATTTTATCTAATTAACACATACATGATAAATTTACACAGCCTCACTACCTTTGGTCGTAATCATCAATGGAGTTATTGTTGTATTATTAGTTCACTCCACTTATTAAGCCTACGTTAACATAGAAAAACGATAAATCAAAGTGTTAGAGCTACTTTATAAGCACTTTTTTAGATTAAATATTAAACGTATTAAAAAAATTAAACCTTATTTTAAAAGTTCAAACTACAATATAAAAT
>JALWYT010000322.1 GCA_026992705.1 Thiotrichaceae bacterium | reverse complement strand
TTAATACTAAATACTAATCTAGTATACTGTTAATACATCTTAGCCTCCTTTCATTTTATTCGCTATACTTTCGTTATCCCTATAAGTATATATAAGCCCTTAGAATTTTGTATGCCTGAACATCATATCCGTCAACTTTCTTCCAATTTAATTAATCAGATTGCCGCTGGTGAGGTGGTGGAGCGTCCTGCCTCGGTTGTTAAAGAATTATTAGAGAATTCACTGGATGCAGGGGCAACGCAAATTGATATTGAAGTTGAGCAGGGCGGTATGAAGCGTATCCGTGTCCGTGATAATGGTATTGGGATTGCGAAAGATGAGTTAAATCTTGCTCTAAGTCATCATGCGACCAGTAAAATTAGTAATCTGGATGACTTGGAAAATGTAACGAGCTTGGGTTTTCGCGGTGAGGCCTTGCCAAGTATTAATTCGGTTTCTCGTTTAAAAATTAGTACACGACAGAAAGGTAGCGATCAAGCATGGTGTTTACAAAGGGATAATCAAGAGATACTGGGTGAACCTGAGCCGACTGCACATCCGCAAGGCACAACCGTTGATATCAAAGATTTATTTTTTAATGTACCTGCACGGCGGAAGTTTTTGAAAACGGAGAAAACAGAGTTTCGTCATTTGGAGGATGTGGTCAAGAAAATGGCGTTAAGCCGATTTGATGTCGGTTTTTCTCTGCGACACAACGGGCGGGCAGTGTTGCGATTGCTTGTGGCGAATGATCGTTTGAGTGCAGATAAGCGGGTAACGGAGGTTTGCGGTTCTGCTTTTGTTGAGCAGTCCTTGTATTTTGATCATGCGGCTGCGGGCTTGCGTCTTTGGGGTTGGATGGGGTTGCCGACCTTTTCACGTTCGCAAGCTGATTTGCAGTATTTTTTCGTCAATGGTCGGGTTATTCGGGATCGCCTGGTTTCTCATGCAGTGCGACAAGCTTATCAGGATGTCTTGTATCACGGTCGCCATCCTGCCTATGTTTTGTTTTTAGAGTTAGAGCCTAAGCTGGTTGATGTTAATGCACACCCGACTAAGCATGAGGTGCGATTTCGTGAAGCTCGTTTAGTGCATGATTTTCTTTATCGAACCTTGCACCAGGCTCTTGCTGACCTAAGACCAGGGAGTGATTTAGGTTCAAAAGCCGAACCTTCAAATGAGATCATCGTTCCTAATTTACCAAAGCGTTCATTGGATACGATAAGCTATTCGCAACGCCAGCCACAACAGCATTTGAATATTCCCGTTAAGGAAACGATGGCAGCGTATCAGCAATTACATACGCCGTATTCACCGCCAGCCAATTCTTCGACACCACCCTCTATGCCTGTGCAAATGCCAGATGAGGCTGAAAATGGTGAAATCCCACCTTTGGGTTTTGCGGTTGCTCAGATTCATGGCATTTTTATTTTGGCAGAAAATGCAGAAGGCTTGATTGTGGTTGATATGCACGCGGCTCATGAACGTATTACTTATGAGCATTTAAAACACAGTATGGCGGAGGATAATATTCGCTCGCAGCCGATGTTGGTTCCAGTGTCCTTAAATGTGAGTAAAAAAGAAGCCGATTATGCAGAAAGTCATCAGGAATTATTTCAAACGCTGGGCTTTGATTTAGATCGACTTGATGCTGAAAAGTTGGTGATTCGGGCAGTTCCGAGTTTGCTTAAAGATACGGATGTGGAGTCATTGGTGCGAGATGTATTATCGGACTTGATTACTTATGGCAGCAGTGATCGCATACAGGCTGCAATGAATGAAATATTAGCTACAATGGCGTGTCATCACTCCGTGCGAGCTAATCGGAAATTGTCGATTCCAGAAATGAATGCTTTATTACGCGATATGGAAAGAACCGAGCGTAGCGGGCAATGCAATCATGGCAGACCAACATGGACTCAACTTAGCCTAGATCAATTGGATAAACTATTTATGCGGAGGCAATAATGGACAATCAATCACTGCCACCTGCAATCTTTGTGATGGGACCTACCGCATCGGGCAAAACGGATTTGGCGATTGAAATTCGTAAAAATTATCCTGTGGAATTGATTAGTGTTGATTCGGCATTGATTTATCGAGGAATGGATATTGGCACGGCAAAACCTGATGCCGAAACCCTAAAACAAGCTCCTCATCGCTTAATTGATATTCTTGATCCTAGTGAGGTGTATTCTGCCGCGAATTTTTGTGAAGATGCTTTGCGTGAGATGCAAGCGATTACAAAAGCAGGGCAGATACCCTTGTTAGTTGGCGGCACAATGTTGTATTATCGTGCCTTGCAGTATGGGATTGCGGATTTACCTGATGCGAATCCACAAATTCGTCAGCGTTTGGATGAGGAAGCAAAACAGCATGGCTGGGACGCTTTACATCAGCGTTTGGCAAAAATTGACAAAGTTGCAGCAGAGCGTATTCATGCGAATGATGCACAACGAATTCAACGGGCATTAGAAGTTTATGAGATAACAGGCAAGCCTTTGAGTCAGCTCCATGAGGAGGCAAAATACAATGCTTGTCCTTATCGTTTATTGAAAATTGGCTTACTTCCCGAGGAACGGTCATGGTTGCATGAACGAATTGCGCGGCGTTTTGATATAATGCTGGAACAGGGTTTTATCGATGAAGTCAAAGTTTTATATGAGCGTGGTGATTTAGACAGCAATTTGCCTGCAATTAGAGCAGTAGGTTATCGGCAAGTTTGGGACTATCTCAGTGGTAATATAGACTTTAATACTATGCGTGAACGTGCTATTGTCGCCACACGGCAGCTTGCAAAACGCCAAATCACTTGGCTACGCTCAGAACAAGAATTAATCGTTTTTAATGCACAAGAAACAGCCATTTCATCCGTAAATAATAGAATAACGGCATTTTTAGCCTGATATTCGGTATTTGCCGACGAGTAGTTGTTTCAATTTGTGAAGAAAAAAAGTAGTATTAATTCCATTGAAGAAAATTAATTATTTAAGCAATTACTTATGTTTCTTGTCAGTTTGTGACATTATGAACATTATATCGTCATAATGTGACTCATAGCTGAATTAAAGAGATTTATTTTATATAAGATTTATTTTTTAGATATAGATAGAACAAACCCCAAACTATCAGAAAATAACAAGGAAACCACCATGTCTAAAGGGCACACATTACAAGAACCCTTCTTAAATGCACTAAGAAAAGAACGTATTCCTGTTTCTATTTACCTTGTAAATGGAATTAAATTGCAAGGTCAAGTTGAGTCATTTG
>JALWYT010000321.1 GCA_026992705.1 Thiotrichaceae bacterium | reverse complement strand
TGTTGAGCATCCAATGAATTAATCTGGCAATAGCGTTCTATTTGTAAACAATCTTTCGCCATTAACGCCAGTGGTTTGCTAAGGCGATTTTTTCGTTTGCGTAACCGTCTAACCGCAGAATCATTATAAGCATCAACCGCTAAATGAATCCCTGCAACGCCTTTAATTGCCACAATTTTGCCAGCTTTTAAGCGTTCAGCCGCCAGACAAATCGCATCATAAGCCGTTGCATATTTTTCACCATTTTCCTCCAGCCAAACCTTAGGACCACAAACAGAACAGGCATTCGGCTGTGCATGAAAACGTCGATCCGCTGGATTATTGTATTCATCCCAACACACATCACACAAAACAAAATCCGCCATAGTCGTCTGGCTTCTATCGTAAGGAATACCCTTGATAATGCTCAGGCGAGGACCACAATGCGTACAGTTAGTAAAGGCATAGCGATAACGTCGATTATCGGGATTATTTATATCCTGCAAACAAGCCTCGCAAGTCGCCGCATCTACAGGAAGGTGGGTATGTGCATGGGAATGCTCACTGGTCTCAATAACAAAATCAGTGGGGATATGTGTAAGCTTGATTGCCTGTCGTTCAATACTATCAATATAAGCTAATGGAGGAATATTCTCCTGCAAAGTGGAAACAAACTTATCAATTAACGCCTGCTCACCATACAAAAGTAGCAAAACACCCTCGCCATCATTACAAACACTCCCCTTCAAATGAAACTGCTTGGCAAGCGACCAAACCGTTGGACGAAAACCCACACCCTGCACGGTTCCGCGTATTCTGATGCGTTCAGAACAAATTAATGAGGAAATGGTTGGCAAAGACAACATAAGGATTGACAATTAAACTTAAAGTGTAAATTATTATTACATATTTAAGAACAATTGAAATATTGATTTATAGTTTTTGTTTGCTATTTTTTTGAACCCAAAATATGCTCTGCCAAAATTAGTCTTAGTGTCATTTAACAAAATCAATCATTAATATGTCGGACACTTTGGCTTATAAGGTGGCTCTGTCGTAATTCCCCAACGATAATCTAAGGGGGCATTGGGATCAGAGATTAATACACCCGCATCAGATTTTATTCGTAATTCTCGTAATGACATAAAGTAACCAGACTGCAAACTTAGTTCAACTTTGCAAAATTTATCCAGTTCTTTCATATCACGAGGATGAGGGGGTTTTTCTGAGAAAATTGCTGCAGCCCAACGTTGCGGAGCTGAGTGTTTATCTTGAGAGTAAGTTGATTTGATATGCTCTCTCACCGCATCAAAGAATTGCCTTAACCGCTTATCTCGTGTTGGTGTTGAGAAGTTATCATATTCTGAGCGTGTCATACATTTACGCCCTTTAGCTCGTATTTCTTTTATATGATATAGTGCATCATAAACATAAACACCGCGGTCATTTGCATACATACAAAGTGCCATTAATAAACGCAGGCTTTTTTCAGCAGGTTTTTCTTTTCTTACGCCTAGTTTAGATGAAATAATATCCGTAAATTTTACATAATTATGCCCTACCTCATCAGCAACACGGTATTGCTCATCACTAAAACCTGGTTGATCTTGCATTCGTTTATGGATATTTTTAGGTTGCTTAAATCGACGATAACCATCAGTCATTTTCTTAGTATTTTCAGGAACATAAAAAGGGAAGGACTCATAACGGGATAGATAGCGAGGAGCTTTAGGTGTGGTCGAAGCCATGACTTCTGCAATACCTGTTTCTGTGATATTAACAATTTGATACGAATGAATACCTGGAGAAACATAGACATCACCTGGTGAAATATCTGCTAATGCAATGGGGTAAGTATCGTGAGCTAGTGTCTGTGTACTGGTCATATCAGACACATAGTCCATAAAACGGCGAACACGTTTTTTAGGGGGCAATTTATCCCATGTTTTCATTTTATTGGAAATCGTACCTTTTCCATGAGCATTATTAATAACAAACGGCAAACGGTGTTCATACGAAAAAATTAACCGCATCAAATAAACAGCATCTGCACAATCATGCGAAAGTTTATAATAAAGTGGCTTATCCGGATTCATAAAGAAGTCTTCTTTCCATTCTTTATTTACCCATTCACGATAACGTGCTTCCCAATCGCTATCCCACTCATTCTCATTTTGCCAGACAGCAGCCTTAACAGGAGAAATAAACAACAATGTTATCAATAACAAACTAGCAAGAGAGAAGACTTTCCTTGTTATATTCACTTTTACTCACCTTTAACTAAACATCACCTCCATAAATTGTGAAAAACCACAAAATTATAGAGAATAAATCAGAAATTGAATCCATAAACTATTTAAAGACATGAATCATGGATTTAAATACAAGTGTAGATAAACAGTCAAAAATAGCTAATTAATTATTGATCAAATTACAATTTTTTAAGATATTCATGTAATTTTCAATATCTTACTTGATATATTTAGCCAATAAACGTATGAACTTAATACAAAAAAGCCAAGTCCCAACAAGAACTTGGCTTTTTTGACTCATATATTTATATCCTAGACTAAAGTGACATGAATATAGGAAGTTACACCATCAATAAAAAATCAGCAAAATTAATGTCTAGCTTGATATGCTTGCAGAGCAGCTTTAGTATCTGCATCCATTACACCGGTGATTGAGCCCTTATAATAACCTTTAGCTTTTAAACGATTTTGCATTTCTGCAACATTAGGTGTCATTGTCTGAGTTGCACCAGCACCATAGGTATGATTGTGATTTGGATCATTGAATGGATGACAATGCTTCACAGAACCACGAGATGCATTTTCTGGATGAGTGTGGCAGTTTTTGCCATCTTGAGTAGGTGTTGTGGTTGGAGCGTCTTGAGTCGTTGTTGTACTATTATCAACATTCTGACTTGAGTCGACATTCTGACTTGAACCAGCAGTTTGCTGTTGGCTACAACCAGTTACGAAAGCACCAAACAGAACAACGCCTGCTACAGTTAGGGGAGCTTTTAGTTTCATTATATATTCTCCTTATTGAGATCAAATTTAATCTTAAAGAATTTCTAACCAAGGTAAACAAAGTTTCTTAATTAAAAGTTCATTAAATACACAGTATACCAAAAAAGATATCAACTTTGTGGTTTTTTCATCTAAAAATATTTAACATTAGTCATATGTGTTTTATTTGGCAAACATTAGCAAAAATATCACACTAGAACTAATAATCAAAGATATAGAAAACCTACACGCCACGAGT
>JALWYT010000320.1 GCA_026992705.1 Thiotrichaceae bacterium | reverse complement strand
CTATCAGGCTGGATATATCAAACTTATGGGCTAGAAGGCTGCCTGTGGTGGTCTTTTGCTTTTGTACTTATGGCAGGCTTAATCTCATTTGCCTTGCCTAAGGAACCTCTGATCAGGTCATGAGCGGTTTTCTCGATGCTAAAATCGCCCAGTTTTTGCCTAAAAATCTCACCAATAGAGCGACTATTAGTTCGATTTTTATACAAAAACTGAACGATTTTATCTGTCGAGAAATTCCGCCCGACTTAATCAGAGGTTCCTAAAAAAACATCGTAGCCCGCATGAAGCCTAGCGGAATGCGGGGAATAAACCACTAAACTTAGAGCTTCGATATTAATGCTAACAACCCGCACTCCGCGAAGCTCCGTACAGGCTACGGTTTAGGATTATTAATCAGGAGAAAATTATGCAAACAATCAAAGTACTCGGCTCAGGCTGTGCCAATTGTGAAAACACCGCCAAGCTTATCCAACAAATCGCAGACGATATGCAAATCGAAGTTACTATCGAAAAGGTTGAAGACATTGCCCAAATCATGGCTTACGGCGTAATATCCACCCCAGGCGTAGTGATTGATGAAAAAGTCGTTCATGCAGGTGGCATTCCAGACAAAGACAGCATCAAAGGCTGGTTAGCAAGTAACAAGTGATTACTGTAGAAGCAACTTGATTAAGTTGGGTGAAATTTCTAAATAGATATAATTACCCAACTGGCATTTGAAAATTAAGTGGCTATCAAAGCTTACTTAACTGTCAATATAATCTGAAATATGCACTTATACTTCAGATTGTATTGACATGATCACGTTGAACAAACTCAATAGACTTAAACTTATTTTTATACTCTATAATAACAATAATAAACGAAAGCCAATATGATAAAAAATCTATTCAAAATTACAGGGTTCACAAGCTATATCACCATGCTATTTTTAAATGCATTTGTTGATTTAGGGCATAAAATTATTGTGCAGAACACAATTTTTAAAAGCTACGATGGTGCTGATCAGATTATTCTTACCGCTACTGTTAATGCTCTTATTCTTCTCCCCTTTGTTCTACTATTTACCCCTTCTGGTTATCTAGCTGATAAATTTTCTAAGAACCTTGTAATGCGAGCGAGTGCTTGGTTTGCATTGGGGATTACCCTGCTAATTACTTTAGGCTATTACCTTGGTTGGTTTTGGTTTAGTTTCAGCATGACTTTTTTACTCGCAGTACAGAGTGCTTTGTATTCACCCGCTAAATACGGTTATATCAAGGAAATTGTGGGTAAATCTCGTTTGGCTCAAGGCAATGGTGTTGTGCAAGCGACGACGATGATTGCTATTTTGCTATCAACTTTTCTGTTCTCTATTTTATTTGAAAGCCGTTTAGGTGGTCTGGATTGGCATACCAAAGATGCTATTTTGCAGCATATTGCTCCTCTAGGATGGGTGCTTGTTGCGATGACTTCGATTGAATTAATCCTTGCTTATCGTGTGCCAAAAACAAAGGATACTCAGACCAATATGCGATTTGATTGGCAGGGCTATAGCACCGGCAAAACACTCAAGGCAAATTTGAGTGTTGCATGGAATAATCCGTTTATCTGGCTATCAATTATTGGTTTGTCGATTTTCTGGTCAGTCTCACAAGTCATTCTTGCAACTTACCCTGCTTTTGTTAAAGAGCATCTGCTTATTGACAACACCGCGATTGTGCAAGGCATGATGGCTTGTGCGGGAATTGGCATTATGCTTGGCTCGATGATGGTTGCTCGTATTTCTAAAAATCATATTGAAACAGGCTTAATTCCTGTAGGAGCTATCGGCTTAACATTGACAATTGCCATGATTACCCAATTAAACTCCCCTGCCCTGCAAGCGATTAACTTTTTATTATTGGGCATTATGGGGAGCTTTTTTGTTATTCCGCTACGGGCTTTAATGCAATATCACGCGGAGGACAACCAGCTTGGGCGGGTTTTAGCCTCTTTTAACTTTGTCGAAAATATTATTATGCTAGGCTTTTTAATTGCGGCAATTGTTTTGGTTCAGCCTGATGTGATTGCTCATATTTTTGCTAAAATGGGTATTATTAATCACCCCCAACAGTACCATATTAACGGTTTGAAAAGCACACAGATATTCACATTACTTAGCATTGTCGTCATTGTCGGAGCAGCTTACACCCTTTATAAATTACCTCAGTCGCTTATCCGATTTATTTTCACTCGCCTATTTAACACCCGCTATCGCATTAAAATTCAAGGTTTTGAAAATATCCCAGCCAAAGGCGGTATTTTATTATTGGGCAATCATATTAGCTGGATTGACTGGGCGATTATTCAAATTGCTAGCCCTCGCCATTTACACTTTGTTATCGAAAAAAGTATTTATCAAAAATGGTATTTGAAATGGTTTTTAGATTTATTCGGTGTCATCCCGATTTCTCGCGGTTCAAGTAAAGATTCTCTCAGCCGTATTGCGGATTTATTAAACGATGGCAAAGCCGTTTGCCTATTCCCTGAAGGCACAATCAGCCGAACAGGGCAATTATCTGAATTCAAACACGGCTATGAACGAGTGCTTGCAGAAGCAACATCGACAAAAATTATCCCATTTTATATGCACGGTCTGTGGGGCAGTCGCTTTTCACGCTCTAGCCAATTTCTAAAAGAAAATCGTCGCTCAGGCTTTAAACGCGACATTCTCATTGCCTTTGGCAAGCCTTTATCAAGCCAAACTTCTGCCGACATACTAAAACGCCGCATTTTTGACCTAAGCTTTTCCACATGGCAACACTATGCCAATGAGCTTGAGCCTATTCCTTATAGTTGGCTACAGGTTGCTAAAAAACGCGGCATGGCGACTGCGGCCAGTGATGTTATCGGCACATCACTCAATCATTACCAGTTTATGACCGCAGTATTCCGCTTTGCTGCCAGCATTCGCAAACAAAGCCCTGAGCAAAATATCGCCCTACTATTGCCAACCTCAACCGCCTCTGCCATTACCAATATGGCGGTATTATCACTCGGCAAAACCATTGTTAATCTCAACTTCACCGCAAGTAAAACCGCCTTGCAAGCAGCCGTCCAGCAAGCGGATATTCAAAGTATTTACACCGCTAAACAGTTCGTAAAAAAACTAAAAACACGAGGCATTGATATTGACGATATATTCCCCACAACACGATTAATTTATTTAGAAGATATTAAAGCCAGCATCAGCAAGCTTCGTATGTTGCTCACCCTTATTAGCACCTTTATCTGC
>JALWYT010000319.1 GCA_026992705.1 Thiotrichaceae bacterium | reverse complement strand
AATAAACGTGTTTTTGCGGTGCAAAGTGAATTAGCACAACTACAAACTAATGCGCGTTTTGTTATGGATGAGTTTAATCGAGAATTACGCATGGCGGGGTATTTTGGCTGTTCTGGCACTCCACCTAATGGAGAACCTACGCATCCATTTCAGGGTAGTGTAAATAATTTACATGAAATGAAGGATATTAATAATAATGGGGGATTTCCTGCTTCTGATAAAGTGGCTGTTAATTCTTTTAATCAACAAATAGCAGTGGTTTTAACACAAAAATTTGAGGGTGGCACAACAACAAGTTTGACATTAAATGCCAATAATAACGAATATTGGCCTCAAGCTGGTGAAACTATTATTGTGAGCGATTGTCTTGGCTCAGATCGTTATAAAGTGACTAATAATTCCAGTGAAACGAATCCAACTATAAACTTTACACAAATGGATGGCAGTACGGGGTTAATTAGAAATTATTCTATAAATCCAGAAGTTTTTACTGGCAAAACTCATATTGCTTATGAAGTGAAGCCCATTGCGGGTGGAGGATTTGCATTATATCAAACTCGATGTGAAAATATTGATCAAGACTCGGATCCGTGTGAAAGTGGTGTTGATATTGTGGAAGAAGAACTTTTAATAGAAAATGTTGAAACTCTGCAAGTGCGTTATGGTTTTAATATAGTTCTTGATGATGATGCCCTTGGCTCAGACGCTGATACGCTCGATGATGTGCTTGCTTTTGATGATAATGGTGATAATCAGAGAAAGCTAATACCCGATTTCTATGATGCCGATTATCAGCCTTTTTGTAGTACAGATACTGATATTCCTCCTGATGGAACACCTGATACTTATACATTTTCTTGTACGCCAGATAAGACAGAAGTGATTTTTCCGATAGTTGCTACACGTATTACCTTATTAATGCGTACTGCTAACAAACATTATGATCAAAAAAAGGTTTTTACTGATAAGCTGTTTCAATTAGATCCTGATACCAATTCGGCGAATATTCCTTATAATCCAAAAACTAACCCTCTTGAAAGTGGGTATCGCCATCGGATGTTTACTACTGTTATGGCTGTTAGAAATGCTCAGCAGTGAACTATATTTTTAATAAACGTAAAAACGATGATAAGCAGCACAGAATTATTAAAAATAATCCAAAACGGCGAAAATTCATTCGTTGAATTTAAACGTGATGATTTACGTCCAGAACAACTAGCTAAAGAAATAGTTGCTTTAGCTAATTTTCAAGGAGGGCGAATATTATTAGGCGTAGAAGATGATGGCTCAATCACTGGCATACAACGAGAGAATTTACAAGATTGGTTGATGGACACTGTATTTGGTCGTTTTATACATCCACAAATTATCCCTTTTTATGAAGAAGTAACTATGGCAGATGACAAGCGGGTAGCTGTAGTTACAGTGGGCATGGGAACGGCAAAACCTTATGTACTCAAATATCGTGATCGTGAAGAGATTTATATTCGCTTTGGTAGTAGCAGTCGTTTAGCTAGTCGAGAGCAACAATTACGTTTATTTCAATCAGGTGGTTTATTACACACAGAAGCTTTACCAGTTTCAGGACGTAATTTTGAAAATTTAGATCAGCGTCGCTTAGAAGAATATTTGTCTCGTGTGATTGAAGATGATGATATACCTAACTCAGTATTGGCTTGGGAAAAAAAATTAGTAAATCTTGATTTAATGGTTGCTACTGAATTTGGTGACGTAGTTTGTAGCATTGCTGGTTTAGCATTATTTGGGCAACAGCCTTGTTATGGCTTACCACAAGCTGGATTTCATATACTCGTATTTCCGGGAGAGGATATGGATTATGATGCCAATTTGGATGAAATTTTGAATATACCTTTTACTGGATTACACAGTGCTATTAATAGTAATGTGGTGTTGGAACAGAGCTTACCAGATCGAGTTTTGTATTATTTGCAAGCCCATATTTCTGAAGAAAAGGTAGTTTCTATGACGCGAGAACGTTTTTGGGATTATCCAACTATGGTAATTCGTGAGCTGATTGTAAATGCCTTTGCTCACCGAGATTGGACGCATTCCAATAATGTGCAATTAATTGTTTATAGCAACCGCCTTGAAATTATTAGTCCAGGAACCCTGCCGAATGGGATGACAGTAGAAAAAATGAAAGCTGGGCAACGTTTTCCACGAAATCCAATTATCAGTAATATCTTGAGAGATTATGGCTTTATGGATAATAGGGGCATGGGTATTCGTCGTCAAATTATTCCGCTAATGAAAGCACATAATGGCACTGAACCAGAATTTGATGTAACAGAAGATTATGTCAAAGTAATTTTATGGAAGGAGAAAAAATGAAAACACAACTACCATCCAATATTCAGAAACAAAAAGGCGTAGCAATACTAACCTTTTCCATAATATTATTGATAGTTCTAACCCTACTTGGGGCAAGTTCTATAGATTTAAGCAGTATAGAACTACAACAAGCGAGAAGCTTAATAGATTATAACCGTGCATTTCAAATAGCAGAAACGGCATTACAAAAATATATAAATCAGTATAAAATTGACGGTGCTATCATTCCACCTGTGCCTTATGATAAACCAAATGATCCAAAAGATTTTGTCACAATAGCAAGTTATAAGGCAATAACAAATCCTCCACCTTATTTCAGTGTTGATAACGCACTCCAGTTGGGTGATGGAGGAGCTGATATTGAAATGAAGAGAAGTGAAAATATAGGTGGTTCTATGTATTTGATTCTACAGAGTATTGGTTATAGCAAAGATAAAGATGACCCTAATACATTCAAAGTGATTTTAAATGCTGGATTAAAAATAAACGTTCCACTTTCTGGAGGTGGTTTAAATACTGGGAACTAAAGGACTTTAATAGACTAACATCTTTTTTCGTTTTTCATTCCCAAGCTCCTGCTTTACAGCTATTAAATTAATGGATGGAGTACAACGAATGGAAAACAACGAATAAAAACCAAATAATTTAGCTCATAATTTGTAAAAGGTATTATTCGTTGTCTGACATTCGCTGTACTTTTTTCAAGGCTTAACTGAATGGCAGTTAACGTTTGTTCTCGTTCCCACGCGCTAGCGTCGTGGACTAAAACACGGTACGCTAGTGGCGCATGGAAAGCAGATTTTTATACGTAGGATATTAAATAATTTATGAATAAAACCAAATTACTTGAAAAAATAAACAATGGTGAAGATAGTTATACCCAGTTCAAAGAAACAATCATACGTTCTC
>JALWYT010000318.1 GCA_026992705.1 Thiotrichaceae bacterium | reverse complement strand
ATACTGAACTTATGAGGAAAGAGAGAGGTAATCAATCTCTCTTTCCCAATAAATTAAATTACATGAAAAAAGAGGTAAAATGTTATGCCATTTACAACAGGAAATGATCTAAATATACTACAATCAACAGATACAGCTGTTGTTGGAGCAGGAGCGGGTGATGATACTTATATTATTGGTGGTAATATAGGTGCAACTCAGACAATTACGATTTCAGATACTGAAGGAGCTAATATGCTTGCCTTACCAAATAACCTAACAATTGCGAGTAGTCTATTTGCTGCAGATTCAGCACAATTAACCCTAAGCAATGGTGGTGTAATCAATATCAATGGTGCAAGTAGTTTTACCTATGCTCTTGGTGGTGATCCGCTTTCAAATGCACCAGCGGTTACACAAAACTATTCAGATTTTGTAACGAGTTCTATGGGGGCAGCAGCTGTGCCAACAGGTTCAAATACCGAAGCTGGTGCAGCAAATACAACTGTTAATGCTGATGGCTCTACATCGAATGGTGGTGGAAGCGGTGGTAGTACAGGTAGTACTACGGGGCAAACTTTTACCTTAACTACAGCCGCTGATACAATTCCTGGTTTAATAGGTTCAGCAAATACACCAGATAGTTCAGGAGATGATACGATTGTTGCAACAGAAGCGACCTTGGGTTCTGGTGATTTACTATTAGATGCTGGTGGTGCAAATGATACATTGCGTTATGCCTCTTCTGGCAGTACAGCTGTTAGTACATCAGGATTTACGATTGAAGGTGTTGAAACAATACAAGTAACAGCAGACAACACTGCAGGTACGAGCTTTGATATGACAGGGGTTGACGGTGCAGAGAGTTACATTAATGATAACTCCTCAGGAGATTTAACAGCTACAGGGTTACAAAACCTTGTGGATATAACACTGAACGATGTCAGTGGTGGTGATACTACTATTCAATTTGTTGATAGCGTGCTAGCAGGATCATCGGATACAGTTAAATTAACGCTCAATAACGTACAAAGTAATACTGGTGCAGCTGTTTCTACACTTAATATCGGTAATACATCATCTTCAGGAACCACCGGTATCGAAACGCTTAATTTAACTACAACGGGGAAAGCGTCTTTATTATCAGATATTAATACAGGTGCAGCAACTATTAATATTGAAGGTGATCAGAATCTAACAATTGGTACAACAAGTGTTCCGCTTGAGGGTGTAACACAAATTAACGCACAGACCTTTACGGGTAATTTAAGTGTCGTTGCTGACTCAGGTGCTGTGGATACAGTGGTCACTGGTGGTACAGGTGATGATACAGCTGACTTTTCTGCTGGTTTCGATGCGGGTGATAGCTTCGATGGAGGGGATAATACAGATACTATCGGTATGACAATGACAATTGCCTCTGGTCCACTAGGTGGTAGTCTAAGTAATGTTGAGCAACTACTTATTAGTGATAATTCTGCTGGCACGATTGATATGGATAACTTCTCTGGTATTAATCGTGTTATCTTTGATTCAGGTATTATTGCGGGAGGATCAACAACAATTAGTGATGCAGTAACAGGTATTACTGTTGAGGTGGATACAAGTAATCCCGCTACAACAAATACAACAAACAATACTTCAAACTTGACTGTCGATTTAAAAACAGATGGTGCTTCAGATGCAGTGGCTATTGCTTTTGATGATGTGGCTGCGGCTGATACATTTGGTACACTAACTGTTGATGATGCAGAAACGCTAACTATTACTGCAGATGATGATACGGCAGGTGGTACAGCGACATTGGCTATTACAACTTTGGACTTGGATACAACTAGTGGAGGTGTTGAAAATTCAGATGCTGTAACGCTAGTTTTTTCAGGTGATGCTGATTTAACTATTGCTGCATTTGATAATCCAGCAACACCAGTGGTTGCAACTATTGATGCATCAGGTATGACTGGTAAGTTGGGGGATGGTAGTGTTACAGGTATTGGTTCCGTTGGTGCAACAACTGCTTTAAGTACAGCGGCAAGTGGTGCTATCTATACCTTTGGTTCGGGTGGTACAGACTGGACAATGGGTGCAATTGTTGGTACACAGACTGGTGGAGATACCATCAATATGGGTGCAGGTGCAGATACTATTCGTTATACAAATGCCAACCAATCTTCTGGTCTTACAAGTGATACTGTTATCGGTTTTGAGCAGGGGTCAGATGTAATAAATCTAACAAATATTGGAGTAAATACATCAACACTATTCTTAGGAAATGCTGCAAATACTACAGCTGCGGAAACAGCATTAAGTAGCACAGCTGGAGAGGCTATTTTTATTCAAAGTGATAATGTTTTAGTTGTAGATACTAACGGTGATGGTGATATTGGTAATGCTGACTTTCGTATCACTTTAGATGGTATCACAAGCCTAACAGCTGCTGACCTTGGTTTTGTAGGTGGTGTAACATTTACTGCAAACCAAGCTGCTTTTAATACCGCTACAGCGGCTCATAGTTCCGAATCTAATGCTGTTACAAATGATGCGGATACTATTAATGCAACTGTAGCTCAGTTGGTTGGCTCAACAGTAAATGGTCTATTAGGTACAGATACATTAAATATAAGTGCAACTGCAGCAGCCAATGAGGTTGCTAACTTGGTAGATGGAGGTGGAACTGGTACTGCGAGTTTTACAGCTGTTGAAACAGTTACTATCGATAGTTCAGTAGAAGGTGTCTCAATGGATAGTGGCGATCTTGGAACTGGTTTAGTGACAAAAATAACGGGTGTTTCAGGGGTGAATCAAGCATTGTTTGTCAATACAGGTTCTGATATCTCTGATGTTACGCTAACAAATATTGAGGCACTTGATGTTACTGGTGCTGCAACTATGACTCTAGCTCAACATAATGCATTCTCTTCAATTACTGCTACTGGTGGTGCTGATTCAATTACTCTTGATGATGCGGGTACACTTACTGGTGATGCTGATATTGAGGCTTATGTACTTGCAAATGGCACTAATATCTTCACTATCGGTGCAGCAGGTCAAAATATTACTGAAAATGATGGTGTTAACTCAGTATTAGGTGCTGGGCTTGCATTGACTGGAAACTTTGTAAACTTTGATGCAGATGATACTTTAACTATGACAACAGGTGGTAGTATTAATGGAGCACAAGGTAATGCTGGGGGTGCTGGTACAGCATTAGGTTTTGGTACATTAGTTATGAGTGGTACAGTAAGTATGACTAAAGATCAACATAATGCATTCGCAACAATTACTGCTACAGGTGCAAATGATGAAATACAAATAACTGATCAGTTTATTGGTAGTAATGATGCAGATATAGAATTGTATGATTTAAATGGTACAGATAATACCATTACACTTAATACAAGTGCAGATGTAGAAGCAGGTGGAGAGAATGATGTAGTCGTAGTAAATGGTATTACATTGGGAGCTGATACAATTGATGGTGAAGGAACAGGTACGGCTTCAGCTAACTCACTAGGTGATAATAACGATACTATTCAATTAGTAACTGGTTCAAATATTTCTGCAGCAACTGTACAGAATTTTGAACAGATTGGTGTTAATGATAATGCATCAGTAACTATGACAGCTGCACAGTTTGGTACTTTCTCAAATGCTTTATCTGCAGCAGTAGCAGCAGATGCAAGTGGGATAGAAACTGTTACAATCACTGATGCAATTAACGATGATGATACAGGTACATTGGGACAAGCAATTGAAAACTATGTATTATCTTCTGGAAATGATAGCTTTGGTCGTACTGATGTGTCAACAGTAGCTGGTAGCATTAATATTTCAGCAGGTGGTGCAGATACAATTACACTAGACAATAATGCTATTGCTGCTATCTCAAACCCAGTAACAATTACAGGGTTTACAGCTGATGATACATTGTTATCTACTCTTGCTGGTGCAAGCCTCCATACTGCATTTGAAAATGTAACTGATACAGATCCAAATGTTGCTTCAGGTACAACCGCGTTACTAGTAATTGACTCTGGTGTATATGAAACATTAAATCCTACTGATGTTGTAAATGGCGCTTCTGTAGAAAATGGACTAATTGGTGCAATCGGTACTATAGCTGATGGTAACTATTCAGTTGTTGTTTATGGTAACAGTAACGCATATCTTTACCAGATGGCAGTGGTGGATTCTAATGCTAATGGTAATATTGATGTTGCTGCTGATATTACAGTAGAGCTTATCGGTACATTAGAAAATATTGCTGCAGATTCATTAACTTCTGCTAACTTTGCTTAAACTCTGGATTCAGCCACCAAAGTGGGAACTTTTTACTTGTTCCCACTGTCTGGGGCTGTTGTGAAAGAAGGTAGCTTCTTTTGCTCGTTCCCACGGTCTCCGTGGGAATGAAATAATTGAAATAATTGGGGTCAGAGTAAAATAAAAATTAGCTCAAGTCTTACTTTATCGCTTTTCCTTTGTTTCAGCCTCCTCTTGTTCTCATAATTATTAACGCTTATGTTAAATTTGAGAATGTTTGGATAATTTTATTTATCTCGATTTCATGTGCTAAAATTCAAGGCAATGGCTTGTGGTTATCTAAAATAAAGGGAGTGGTTTATGCCAGTCTTAGATATTAATGAATTACCTAACTATTGCTATGAAGACTATAAGCGTTGGGAGGGTGACTGGGAGCTGATTTATGGAGTGTCTTATGCAATGAGTCCTGCTCCCTTAATAAAGCATCAACGTATTAGTAACAATATCGCTTGGCAATTAAAAAATTTATTAGAAGATTGTTCAATGTGTCAGGCTTTGTTGCCTGTAGATTGGAAGATTGATGAGCAGACGGTTGTTCGACCCGATAATTTAGTTGTTTGTGGTGAGTTAGAAAATGATGCTTATTTGATCAAACCCGATACTTAAGGGATCAATTCCTTATACAATTGCTCTATTCTTTGTAAAAATAGTGTTTGTGTAAAATGTTGATGAACTCGCTTAAATCCTGCGTTTCCTAAACGGGTTGCGAGGGTATTATCATTTAACAAACATTCAATGGCTTTAGCGAATGCCTTGCTATCATGAGGTGGAACTGTAAGCCCTTCTTTCTTATCTCGAGCAACCCAAGGAACGGATGATCGGAGTTGGGTATTAACAATCGGTTTAGCACAGAGCATTGCCTCAAGTTGTACCAAACCAAATGCCTCTGCTTCCGTCTCAGAAGGAAAAGCAAATACACGGCAAGCATGATAAAAGCATTTAAGCTTTGTATTGTCCACCCCACCTTTTAGCCATACCCGCTCTTGTAACCCTAAATCTGTGATTTGCGTTTGTAAATGTTGAGCAAGCACACCCTCACCAATAATAATTAATTGTGCATCAATCGCTTTGATGGCATGTAATAAGACCGAAAAGCCTTTATAAGCGACTAAACGCCCAACAGCTAATACTAAACGGGGGTATTGCCGTTTGAGTTTGGCAATTTCTAGGCGTTCAGAGGCGGACAATTGAGAAAAATGATCAGACTTAATTCCATAGGGGATGACCTGGCATTTATCTACATAAGGCTTCAACCAGCGAGAGGCTGTAATAATCGTTGGGCTAGAGACAATAATCGTATCCGCTCGCTGCAGGCAACGATGTGTAAAAATACGTAACCAACGTGCTATTCTTTTTTGTGCGGTAATTTCTGCATGCCAATGGACAATCAGTGCCGTGTTACGAGGAAAATAACAGGCAACGGCTAAATCAACCAATGGAAATGGGTAATGAAAATGAACAATATCTGCCCGTCTAGCCTGTATCCAAAAGTGGAAAGGGTAGGACAAGGCCAATGGCATAGAAAGCAGATTACCCAAGGAAAATACACGCTTTACTTGAGTGCCTTGATAAAAGGAGCTGCTTCCTATCCCAATGTGTTGAGTAGCAACTAAAATTAATTGTTTAAATTCATTATTTAAGCCTGAAACGATATGTTCTATAACATGAACAATGCCACCTGAGAGCGGTAAATATACTTTGTAGGCATGGAGGATTTTCAAACTATATAACAACCATTTAATTAAGCATTAATCATACTCAATAAAGAAATTATTGCGTGTGATAACGTTAGTATAAAACATTGATTATAAATACCTCCTTATCAGTTTTTAATCAGATTTTGGAAGTTCTGCTTGTAATGCATTCGCATAAGCAAGTCGAGCCGTTTGTGCAATGGCGATTTTTTGTTGTAACCGGGCTAATTCCGCATCAACAATCTGTAAATTCTTCATTTGGGCTTTCGCTGTATCGGATAGGCTGGATAATTTGTATTCATTTCCATCAATCGTAACAATAGGGTCATTAGTGTTTGTTTCATTTGTTGTCGTCATTCTTATTCTCCAATTTATTTACAATACTGTTTTAAAGTAGGCGAAGATAGTGTCATACTCGTATGAATCATGTCAATAACGAAAACTTTCTTAAGTGAATAGATTGTTATTCAAAGCATATGATTTAATCGCATTTTACTATTTTTCATTAAATGCACGATCTATCATTTGAGTGATTGGTTTGACTAAATAATCAAGTACCGTTCGCTCTCCGGTTTTAATTACAACCTCAGCGGGCATACCTGAGACAAGATGAACGTTATTTTTTTTCAATTCCTGAATAATATCATCAGAGACGGCTAAACGTGTTTTGTAATAGGACAAACCTGTTGTTTTATCAGTGGTTGAGTCAGAGGCAATATTGACAATCTGGGTATGCATTACATCAAAATAGCGAGCATCATCAAATGATGATAAGCGAACCTCCGCTTCCTGCCCAACATAAAGAATATCAATATCAGCTAATGATACATTTGCAACAATACTAAATTGATAATCTTGTGGCACGATTTCCATAATGATCTGCCCCGAAGAAATCACTGCACCAACAGTTATATCAAACTTTTCTACTTTACCTGCCGCTGGAGCCTTAATTTCAATATTAGATAATTTGTCTTCTAAGCGACGTTTCGTGGCAATGAGTTCAATATGCCTTCTCTCTAAGCTGCGTAATTCTGAGTTAATCTCTTTTAAATCACGTTTTCTTTCTAATGCTTTTTGCTGAGTTTGTTCTGCAATCACTTCTTTTAATCGGGAAATATCAGATTCACGTGATGCAATTTCACCTTTGATTTGGTTGTAGACACGTTGCTTATCGCGTAACTGATTCTTAGGTAAGAGCTCTTTAGCCACTAATGGTTTGATAGATGCGATGTCTTCTGCTAATAATGCTTCTCGTTTGCGTAAGCTTAATAAAATATTTTTATTTCCTGTGATTTGTTTTTTTGCCTGGCTAATACGTTGCTCTAATACCTCTTGACTTTGAGTAAGTACCTCTCTTCCTGAGGTAAACAAATATTTTTGTGTTTTAAGAATGTCTGCAAGCACGCTTGATTGTTTTGCTTGTGCTAATAACTCGTCTGAGAACTGTAGTTCCTTATGATCACGTTCTGCCTTTAGTCTTTCCTGGCTTGCTAATGATTCCCAGATTTGAGCCTGTGTTGCTTCATATTGTGCCAGCAGATCTTCATCGTCCATACGCAGTAAAACATCATCTTTTTCAACAATGTCACCTTCAGTGACGAGTATCTCTTTTACCTGCCCTCCATCTGGGCTTTGTACCACTTTAATACGAGAGGCTACTTCTACCCTTCCCGGTGCAACCACTGCACTTGTTAATGGAGCCATCGCAGCCCAGCCTAATAAAACTCCAAATGTTATTAATAAAACCAATAAACCCATGATACGATAGGGGCGGTCATTTTTCTTTAATTCAATGCTTGCTGAAGATTCTTGTTTGACAATAATTTCACCATCTTCTATGACATTACCTAGTGTCTGCTTATTCTTTTTAGACATAAACTTAGCCCCCCGTTGGAATATTTACAACACCAGCAGATGGTGCTGCTGGCGGTTTCTTCTGAGCAATTTTTTGTTGTTTTTGAGTATTTTGTGTTAGTTTTTGTAGGACTTCATCTCTTCTACCAAAAGAGCTCACCATACCTTCAGCAAGGACTAAAATCTTATCAGCAATGCTCAATATATTGGTACGATGCGTAACTAATATCAATGTTGTTCCTGCCTTTTTTAAAGCCATGCAAGCATTAATTAACGCATGTTCTCCGACCTCATCCAAATTGGCATTTGGCTCATCTAAAATCACTAAAGCGGGAGATCCATATAAAGCTCTTGCTAAACCAACACGCTGTCGTTGACCACCTGAAAGTGTTGCACCACCAACACCAATTAATGTTTCATAGCCTTCAGGCAAATGACGGATCATTTCATCTACACCAGCCATCTTTGCTGCGGTAACAATTTTTTCTGAATCCATTTCACCAAAGCGGGCAATATTTTCAGCAACCGTACCTTCAAATAACTCTACATCTTGGGGCAAATAGCCAATATATGGTCCTAATTCAGAGCGATTCCAATGGTCTATTTCAGTACCATCTAAACGTACTGCCCCTGCAACACTTGGCCAAACCCCAACAATTGCTCGCACTAAGGAAGATTTTCCCGCCGCACTAGCTCCCATAACCACGAGTGCATCGCCTGCATCAAGAGCAAAATTTACAGCCCTTAATACAGCTTGTTGACTGCCTGGTGGTACAACAGTTAATGCTTCCACCTGTAAACGCCCCTCTGGCGGCGGAAGTGACATACGCTCTTCTTTATCTGGAAATTCTTTGAGTAATTCTTCTAGACGTTTATAGCTCGTTCTTGCGGCACCAAACTGCTTCCAAGCACCGATCATTTGGTCAATCGGAGCTAAAGCTCGTCCCATTAATATAGATCCTGCTATGACCATGCCCGATGAGATTTCATTAGTAATTGCCAAGTAACCTCCTAAACCTAGCATCAATGATTGAAACATCATTCGCAAGGTGGTACTCATATTTAACCAAATTCCTGCATTATCAGAGGCTTCAGCCTGAGACTTTAAAAAATTCAAGTGCCGTTGCAGCCAACGCTCTCGCATGGCATCAGCCATCCCCATCGCATGCAAGACTTCAGAATTACGTAATTGTGCATTAAGCATTGCGACTGACTGCATATTATTAGTATTTGCATTTTGCATTAATTTTTTCGTTGATACTTCATTTAAAATAGCAATAACAATTAATACAATGGCAGCAAAAATTGCAAACATGCCCAACCAAAAATGAAAAATAAATAATAATGCAAAATAAAACGGTATCCACGGTGTATCAAAAAAAGCAAAAGTACCATTACCTGTTATAAATTGACGAATAGACGTTAAGTCATTCAACGGTTGAGAACTTGCCTTACCAGGGTAACGCAGAGACATAGCATTCAATGCTTGAAATAAGCGGGTATTTAAGCGTTCATCCATTTGTGTTCCTACACGAACCATAATACGAGAACGGACAAAATTTAAAGCCCCCATCGTAATAAACAGCCAGACAACAATCAGTGTTAGTAGAATGAGTGTTTCAACACTGCGGCTTACCATAACACGGTCATAAACTTGTAACATATATAGGGAAGGAACAAGCATCAACATATTGATAAACATGCTGAAAAGACCAATATAAATAAAACTTTTACGGAATGACTTCAGTATGTGTTTTAGTTCTGATTTGTTATTTTGTACAGATTGCTTTTTCATAAAGCTCCCAAGAACTATTATTTAAAAATTAAGTGCCGCATAATAGCATTCGACTTCAAGAAAGAGAAACCATCTCCATGAATGGCAAATAACTTGTGCATTAAAAATAACTTTTCAATGATGTATGAAAGAAAATATCTTTATTTACGTGCTAATATTTCGGTTATTTAATGATGAAGGATAAATACATTCTAGGAGATTAATTTATTGGTAGTGGTTACAAAATGCTTATCTTAAGTGTTCAATGATAGTGAGGAAGCCTTGTTCGTCAAGGTATCCTTTGTCGCCTGTTTTGTACCAGCGTTTGCCGTCTAGCTCGGTGATGACTTCTGCGGTTTTATCGGGGGCATTGAGATAGCCTTTCATAATTTGTGGTCCACCGATTAAAATTAACCCTGCCTCGCCTGTAGGCAGCTCTTCTAGGCTATCAGGGTCAACAATGCGGAAACTTGTACCGGGGATGGGCAAGCCAACCGTGCCGATTTTATTGCCAACTTGTACTTTCCAGTAGTTTTTGTCGAGTTGATCAGGGATATTAACACTGGCAACGGGTGAGGTTTCTGTCGCTCCATAGCCTTCGTAAATATCTTTATTAAATTTGATTTTAAAACCTTCGCGGATTTCAGGACGTAGGCGTTCAGCTCCTGCAATAACTAATCGCAAAGACTCCAACATAAGCGGGTGTACGCGGCGATTGTGGATATACATGCTTAAAAATGTGCGAGTGCCAAATAATAAGGTGGCTTCATGGCGGGCAATGCCTTTGGCAATATTAGCAACATCGCTTGGGTCAGGGTGGCAGACCATTGGAATACCTTCACTCAAAGGCATTAGCGTCGTTGCGAGCAGACCAAATGTGTGGAAAGTGGGCAGGCAGTTCATTATCACATCCCGTTCGCGGGTATTCAAAATATCAGCGACTTGTCTGGCATTGACGGCTAAGTTTTTATGGCTTAATTCAATACCTTTGGGCAAGCCTTCGCTACCGCTGGAAAACAAAATAGCGGCGGTATTATCGGCTTTGATGGAACGCAGGTGCAGCCATTCCAATAACTTATGAGGCAAGATAAAGGTGCTAATAAGGGTGAGCAACATACGAATTTTGCTGATGCTGGCTTTAATAT
>JALWYT010000317.1 GCA_026992705.1 Thiotrichaceae bacterium | reverse complement strand
ATCCGCACTAAAATTGCAAGTATAAAAAGTACACAAAAAATTACCCGTGCCATGGAAATGGTAGCCGCCAGTAAAATGCGTAAAGCGCACGATAGAATGCATAGATCACGCCCTTATGCCGAAAAAATTCGAGCGGTAATTGGTCATTTGGCACATGCTCATCCTGAATATAAACATCCCTATATGATTCCGCGTGAGGTTAAGCGCATTGGAGTCATCATTGTTTCTTCTGATCGTGGCTTGTGTGGGGGATTGAATACTAATATATTTAAACTCTCTATTTCTGCTATGAAAGAATGGCAAGATAAAGGGTTTGAAATTGATTTATGCACGATTGGAAATAAAGCAGCTTCGTTTTTCAAACGTCTTGGTGGCAATATTGTTGCACAACCAACTAATTTAGGCGATATGCCCTCTCTTGAAGACTTAATTGGTGCAGTAAAAGTGATGTTAGATGCTTATGATAATGGCAAGATTGATCAATTATTTGTTGTCTATAATAACTTTGTTAATACCATGACACAAAAGCCCACTCTGCAACAATTATTGCCGATTAAAGCCGATGAAGAAGATGAAAAACTGGTTCATCATTGGGATTATATTTATGAGCCAGACTCACAGGAAGTTTTAGATGGCTTATTAATGCGTTATATTGAATCGTTAGTTTATCAAAGTGTGGTTGAAAATATTGCCAGTGAGCAAGCAGCACGCATGGTGGCAATGAAGAGTGCTTCAGATAATGCTGGTAATTTAATTGATGAATTTCAGTTGGCTTATAATAAGGCTCGTCAAGCTGCGATTACGCAGGAATTGTCTGAAATTGTTGCTGGTGCGGCGGCTGTATAATAATAAGTTTATTCATGTTCACCACATTCATAAAGAATTGTTTATTTTTTTGAAAGAGGAATTTTATAAGATGAGTTCTGGCAAAATTGTGCAAATTATTGGTGCGGTGATTGATGTTGAATTTCCGCGAGAAGCAATGCCAAAGGTTTATGATGCTTTAAAAGTCGATGATAATGGTTTAATCTTGGAAGTCCAACAACAATTAGGTGATGGTATTGTTCGTACTATTGCGATGGGTACAACTGATGGAATGGGGCGTGATTTAGCTGTTACTAATACCGGTCAACCAATTAATGTGCCTGTTGGCGAGAAAACCTTAGGTCGTATCATGGATGTTTTAGGCAATCCAGTTGATGAAAAAGGTCCTATTAACGAAGAAACCACTTGGTCAATTCATCGTAAAGCACCTAGCTTTCAGGAATTATCGGCTAGTAACGAATTGTTGGAAACAGGAATTAAGGTTATTGATTTGATTTGCCCTTTTGCAAAGGGTGGTAAAGTCGGTTTATTTGGTGGTGCTGGGGTCGGTAAAACCGTCAATATGATGGAATTGATTCGTAATATTGCTATTGAGCATAGTGGTTATTCAGTATTTGCTGGTGTTGGTGAACGTACCCGTGAAGGTAATGACTTTTATCATGAAATGAAGGAAAGTAAGGTTTTAGATAAGGTGTCACTGGTTTATGGGCAAATGAATGAACCTCCTGGCAACCGTTTGCGTGTGGCTTTATCAGGTTTAACAATGGCCGAATATTTCCGTGATGAAGGGCGTGATGTTTTATTATTTATTGATAATATTTATCGTTACACTTTGGCTGGTACCGAAGTATCGGCATTATTAGGACGTATGCCATCGGCAGTGGGTTATCAACCTACACTTGCTGAAGAAATGGGAGCTTTACAAGAGCGAATTACTTCAACCAAAGATGGTTCTATTACTTCAATTCAAGCTGTTTATGTACCCGCAGACGATTTAACCGATCCATCTCCGGCTACGACTTTTGCTCACTTGGATGCTACTGTCGTCTTGTCTCGTCAAGTCGCCGAATTAGGTATTTATCCAGCAGTGGATCCGCTTGATTCTAGCAGTCGCCAACTTGATCCTTTAGTTGTTGGAGATGAACATTATGAAGTTGCACGCGCAGTGCAAGGCACCTTACAACGCTATAAAGAACTAAAAGACATCATTGCCATTTTGGGTATGGATGAACTATCTGAAGAAGATAAACTCACTGTTGCTCGTGCGCGTAAGATTCAGAAATTCTTGTCGCAACCTTTCTTTGTGGCTGAAGTATTTACAGGCACTTCTGGGAAATTTGTTTCTCTGAAAGATACCATTGCTGGTTTCAAGGGAATTGTCAATGGTAAATATGATGATTTACCAGAACAAGCTTTTTATATGGTAGGTAGCATTGAAGAAGCTATTGAGAAAGCCGAACATCTTTAAATAGGAGTCATAAACATGGCAATGACAGTGCATGTAGATATAGTCAGTGCTGAAGCCAATATTTATTCTGGTATGGCTGAGATGGTCATTGCGCCAGCGGTACAAGGCGAAGTGGGTATTTTGCCGCTTCATGCCCAATATATAACTCCGTTAAGTGAAGGCGCAGTCAGGCTTAAGCTTGGCAATGATAAAGAAGAATCTTTTTATGTGTCAGGTGGATTCTTAGAAGTGCAACCGCATGTAGTTACAATATTATCAGATACTGCGCTACGGGCGCATGATATTGATGAAAAAGCGGCTTTAGAAGCCAAGAAAAATGCCGAAAAACTGTTATCAGATAAACAGGCAGACTTTGAATATGCTAAAGCTGAAGCTGAATTGGCGGCGGCAATGTTGCAATTACGCGCTCTGGCAAGGTTGCGGAAATTGAAGAAATAATTGTTTTGATTTTTCTATAATCAATCACTGTTTACTCGTTCCCAAGCTCCCGCTTGGGAACGAAAACCAAAAAATTTCTCCCTACAAATGCCGTTCCAATTTCGCCTCTTGCAAAATCGTAATCGCAATTTCTTCGACTGACATATTGGTACTACTCACAAAAGGTATCCTTTCTTGTCTATAAAGCAATTCGGCGCGTTGTGCTTCAAATTTGCATTGTTTTAAGCTAGCGTATTTACTTTTTGGATAGCGTTGGCTGCGAATTTGGTGTAGGCGTTCGGCTGAGATATTTAAACCAAATAATTTGTGGCGGTATTTTTTTAAAGATTTTGGTAAGTAGGAGATTTCTAAATCGGTGCTTGTTAATGGATAGTTGGCAGAGCGGATGCCATAGCGTAAGGCTAAGTAGAAGCAGGCGGGAGTTTTTCCTGAGCGTGATACGCCGATTAAAATGATTTGTGCATCATCATAATGTTTGATGCTACCGCCATCGTCGTTGCTGATGGTGAAGTTTAGTGCGTCAATTCGTGAAATGTATTTGGAAAAATTACCCATACCATGTG
>JALWYT010000316.1 GCA_026992705.1 Thiotrichaceae bacterium | reverse complement strand
CGCCCCGACTGAGCTGGGGAGGATACATTAAGGTGTAAATGAACTCAAATAATAATTCATTACTGTAATAACTGCTGTAGAAATTTAACAATTGAAGTGCTTTTTTACACTTAAACAATTAACTGTATCTGTTCTACATTACAATGGATCACCTTATCTGCTTTGAATGTGTCAGGAAACTCCTGAGAAAATACCCATATTTGACTAATAACGTCACTGACTTCGGGTAAGGCTTCTAGTGTTTCAAGAGTACGTTTCTGGTCGAAAAAAGCAAAGGGTTCGTCGAGCAAAATAAATTGCTGTTGATTGCCTTTATTGATGGCTAATTGTTCAGACATTGCAATGCGTAGTGACAGCATAATTTGTCGTTGCGTACCAGATGACACCTCATCAAAGTCGATAAAATCATCTTTCTCTTTTGAAAATACTTTCACTTGAAGGTTTTTATCAATTTGTATTTGATGATAATGTCCATTGGTAAAGCTAGGCAATATACGGGATGAGTTTTTAGTAATAATCTCATTAAACTGCTCAGAAAGCTTTGCCGCTGAACTTTTTAATAATTGAATAGCTTGATCATTGACTTTGATATTGTGTGAATGGGTTTTGATTTTAGCTCCAATTTTATTACGTTGCTGTCGTAATCTACCCGCCTCATCAGCTCGTGCAGTTTCTCCTTCGATCGCATTATGTAACACTTCCAAGTGATGAGAAATCGTATTGCGTTGGTGGTTTAAGTCATGCTTTATATCGATTAATGCTTTTTTCATTGTTTTTGGTGTGCTGTTGTATTGAGTAATATTCTCAACCAACTCGGTATTATCGGCTTCATATAAAGAAGATACAGGCAGCAAATCATCTACATCAGCAATGCTCGTCAGCATGGTTGTCACTCTTTCAGGGATGTCTTCATTGGCTTGATTAATCTGCTGTAATGCACCTTCTAGTGTACGTTTTGTTTCATTGGCTTTTTTCTGTAAAGGCTTTATATATTTACTGTCCAGCCACCATGAATAGAATAGACAAATAGCATAAATCACAGCAATAAATAATCCAGATGGTAATAAGACATTGATAAATAGTGGTTCAGAAGAAAAAGGAATATCTTTTAATAGTGATGGAAAAAATTCGATAATACTCCAAACCAACCAAACAATAATAGTAATTGGTAATAATATATTACTGACGTTATTAGCAATCGTATAATGCTTTAATGTTTTTTGGTATTTTGGATAATTTTCAGCGTAGTCTTGTATATTTTGATCTAATAAATGCGTGTATTGCTTCTTTTCCGTATTTAACGAATTTAGCGTTTCACGAGCATCAACTAATTCAGGTAGCCATGTCTCATCCAAGCCAATATTTTCAATTTCTTCAAATAAATCCTGAAACTGTAGGCGAAGTTCATCTAATTGCTGGTGATCATTACGGCTATTGGCTTTGCATTCATTAATAATCTCAGCATATTGATGAATGCCCACCATAGTTTTTATACTATTGCTATCAGGCGTGGTTAATTCACGCTGCATAAGATAAAAAGAATCAGCAAAGATATCATAACCATAACCTAAAATATCGAGTAGCTTTTCATCAACTTCTTTAACTGTATCTGCAATAATATCCTTATCCCCATCAAGCAACTGGGCGGCAATTGAGCCCTCTCTATCACAGGTTCGCATCAAAGAATATAGCTTTCCTGATATTCTAAAGCTAATCGTCGTGACACAATAATCAGCATTCCATTTAATTAGTTTGTGAATATTATTATGGTTAATAAAAAAAGTTCGACCAAATAAAGAAAAGCAGAGAGCATCACTAATAGTGCTTTTACCCGCCTCATTATCACCGTCAACCGTAATAATGCCTCGCTCGGGAATATTTTCAATAGTCAATGTTTCGTAACGACGAAAGTTTTCAGCATGAATAGATTGAATAATCATTGTTTTTTATCGAGTTTATTAATGACTAATTTAACAGCATCTTGATAGACATCGACATTAAAATCTTCGACACCTTCATATTGTTTTATATCTTCTTTGCAAAACTCAGCAAAACGTTTGGCAATTTGTGACAAATTATCGGTTTTGAGCCAACGTAGCTTATTTTCTATAGACATAGGGGAGTACCAGAATTAATCGTTAGGGCTATACCAACATCCGATTATAGATGCTATTCACAATAGTAACACAAAATTATTTGTTAAATTTGATGAATATCTTTATAAACGGTATAAGAACAACTTGATATCAGACCAGAGAGAAACCCCATAATGATCTTCAAAAAGAGTGATAACCCAGGCAGCCATGAACGCCATTTACTGCGTCGTAATAACAATCCGTTATTTCAAACAAGACAAAGCGAATTAAATGATGATAGCATGATGGTAGCACAAGAAAAGGATCATAATGAAATCCTCAAATTCCATGAAGGTTTCAAAAAAGTACTAAACGATACCATCAACCTAAAACCCAATGAAGAAAGTGATGTAATTTTAGAATTAAAAAATCGCCTAGAAGCCCTCTACGAACAAGCCCATCGCATTGGCGATGACCAAAGTGAAACAAAAGCGGCACTAAAAAAACTGCTTGACGTCATTATGGTATCTATAAGAAAAGGAGCAGGCAACGATGTCCAAGCCCACCAAGAATTAGACCAAGAAGAAACTGCCCGCAAAGCCCATTTTGAACTACTGGAATCTCCCTTAGTTGCCGATATACTCAATCCCGACTCCGTTATCTCAGAAGATGATCTCGTCCCATGCCTATTATCCAGTAGCAAAGATGAATTGAGCAAAGTGCTACAATTATTTGACCAAACACAACTTATATCAATAGCCGTCAGGGCTGACGAACTTATCACAACACTACTCAAAGAAAAGCAAAACATCCCTGAAGCCATTGAAAATTTAATCTTCATTCAGGGGTATATTGAATATATATCCAATATGGAGAGAGATAGCGGGGAGTAGAGACTATGCTCCTAAAAATTTTGAGCAATACGGCGGAAAGCCTACTGCTGCCGTCCCCACCTTCACCTCAGCAAAGACTCTTGCTATATTGTGTGTGACCCAAATCACGATACAAAACGCCCCATGAGTACAAAAGATAAAATCTACGTTTCCTATTCTCACCCCGTTGAAGAAACAACAAAATTAGTTGAGCAGCTAGAAGCTTACTGCAAAGACAATGCAAGCTTTGAAATTGTGCGTGAGAAAGATCAAGTTGACATTGGTGAGTCTTTTAACGATTACATGCGGAAAATAGGGCGGGGCTGGTTAGTTTTAGTCATATTGAGCGA
>JALWYT010000315.1 GCA_026992705.1 Thiotrichaceae bacterium | reverse complement strand
ATATACATGCCCACTAGCATCAAGCCCGGAATCATCGCCCCTGCGAATAAATCGCCGACGGAAACGGTTTCTGGTGAGTAGATACCTTGAGCTAATTGTGCTTGCTGGAATGCAGATGATATTTGGTCTCCGAGTAAAACCAATACAATCGACGGTGGAATGATTTGCCCCAGAGTACCCGATGCACAAATCGTCCCACAGGCTAGAGATGGGCTATAACCTCGTTTTAACATAACAGGTAACGACATTAAGCCCATGGTGACGACTGTTGCACCGACAATTCCTGTACTTGCCGCTAGTAGCATACCAACAACAACAACTGACAAACCTAAGCCACCCCGCAATGAGCCAAACATTCCTGCCATCGAATCCAATAGTTCTTCGGCAATTTTGGATTTTTCCAACATAATGCCCATAAACACAAACAGCGGAACTGCCAGCAAGGTTTGATTAGTCATAATGCCATTTAAGCGTTCTGGCATGGCGGAAAGTAGCGGATCAAATGTGTCTGTTAATGTGCCAATCCCCGCAAAAATTAGGGCAATACCCCCCAAGCTAAACGCCACAGGGTAGCCCATCATCAAAACAATAATGACGCTGACAAATAATAATAAAGGCATAATCTCCATTAGTTTGCCTCCTTATTATTCAAATCCATCATGGAATAAATCAGGATGGAAGCAGACTGCGACAACAATAAAATTGCCAAAACAGGGATAAAGCTTTTAAGAATAAACACCAGCGGCAAACCACCCGCCTCGCGTGAGCCTTCAAAATTTGCCCATGAATCTAAAACATAATCCGTGCTAATCCAAAGAATAAAAACACAAACAGGGATCAATAAAAACAATGTCCCCAAAGTATTGACCAACGCCTTCAGCCGACGCGGAAAACCTTGATAAAAAATATCAACCCGCACATGCTCATCATGCTTTAAGGTATAAGAAGCCCCCAGCATAAAAATCATCGCATGAAAATACATTGCTGACTCCTGCAAGGCAATTGAATATAAATTCTCAAAACCGTAACGAAAAATAACAACGATAAACGTAATCAATACTGTCATTAACACAGACAAGGCAGCAAACCGCCCCACCCATTCATTAACAGCATCTATTTTTTCCGCAAGTGAATATAAAGCAGACATATCGCCACCTCGATTAAAAACATGATGGGAGGATAGCATAGGTGCTAAAAACAAAACATTCTAAGTAGGAGAACAAAGCAAATAACCATTAATTCCTTTATAGCTACCATTAATTAACTTGATCAATAAATACTGTAAGCTCATACATATAGCGATGGATAGCCATAAGTTAAATTAATAATATCTGTATCAGCCCTTGGGTACAAAACCTTACACAACTTAATAAGGTTCACCCATTAGGCAAGTCAATTCAATGTCTTAATTAGTTTAAAAGGATTAGAAAATGAAAAAATTATCAAAAATCGCAATCGTTACTTTCACTTTAGCTCTTTCTTCAATTGCAATGGCTGATGATGATATTAGTATTACAGCAGTAGGTAACGGTATTTCACAAAGTCAAACGGGTTATTACAATGATCAAGATTTAAAACTTGGTGTTGTTTCTACAGATGCCCTCAAAAATATGAATGGCGATATTACGCTTAATGCAAGCTATAATCGTATTAGTCAACATCAAACTGGACGTAGCAATGAGCAGACAATGAGCATTGCTACCGTTGGGTGTGATTGTTAATTGTTACTTCCAAGAAAAATTTAATAACGATATAGACAAAGTTTCGTTAAATAAAAGCCATTTATCTTAAAAATAAGGTAAATGGCTTTTTTATTGGATAAACTTGATAACATGAATTACAAATATATTACATTGACATTATTGATTTTTTTCTTAACGCTTAACACTGCTCATGCACTACCAGGCTTGAATCTTACCCAGCCTGATAACACTCGTATTGCAGCAAAATATGCTAAGCAAAAAGCAAAAATCAAAGCTAATAATCTTGAAATTACTCAAGATGAAATCGATAGAAACACTGATGGTTGTGACTTGAATATTGGTAATTTATCAATTGACCAGGGTGTTAACGAAGTACCCAATGAACTAATCGTCATTGTTGAGGGAGATGTTATACAAGCGAATGATTGCCAAACTTATTAAATTACCTAAATAGAATCACGATCATAGCGATATAGATTTGATAATCTAGCTTTATTTTTAGCTTTACTGAGAATTATTGCTAAGACTAGCATTTATTTTTAGCTTTACTGAGAATTATTGCTAAGACTAGCATTTATTCAATTAAGCCAGGTTACAAAATCAACTTTATTTAACCTTGACAATAAAAATAATAAAAAAATTAAACCAATGAAAACTAGAATCCTTATCTTTTTGTTGATTTCAACGTTCAGCTTGTCTGCTTGTATTAATCTGGATAAAAAAATCTATGGAAATTATGACAAGTTAAAAAAAAACCAGGGCAGTCATATTCAAAGAAATATCACTAATTTTTCTAACGGTTTAGCCTGTATGGACAAGCTTTTAATGAATAAAAGAGTAAAACCTACTAGTTTACTCATAGAGTCTTTGAATGATAATACTGAACAAGTGAAAGCTGGTACACGAGATATGCTTATTTCTGCTATTTCAGATATGAGTAAACGTAATAAGAAAATTAAAATTATTGTTTATGGTAAAGATTCAGCAAATCTAATATCTTTCCTAAAAACAGCTCAACAAAGCAATGCTTATAAAGAAATCCCTCAGTATGATATTCGTGGATCAATCAGTCAGTATGATAAAAATATTATACAGGCTGATAATAGTCTTGGTCTATTTGTTAGAGGAACAGCTAGTGGTGGGCTAGGTAAATCTAAGGCTGCTTCACTCGATATTATGACTCTTGATTTAAGTGCTGTTTATACACATGATATGAGCGTTGTACCGGGTGTTACCTCAAAAAATACTATTGCTATTTATAATCATGGTAATTCATTGGATGCTGATGCTCGTATTAGTAAATTAGGGGTTTATTTTGATATGACACTTAGTCGCTCAGAAGGTAAATCTCAAGCTTTGCGTAATTTAATTGAACTTGCTGCAATAGAAATCATTGGCAAATTAACTAAGGTTCCCTATTGGACATGCCTTGGTACAAAGTCTCCTGATGAAATACTAAAGAACGTGACAGAAAATCCAATAAAATCAAACGTATCAACCCAAGATACAAAAAAACAAGAAACAGATACAGATGATATTTTAGAATTCAATAGTAGTTCATAGATAATAGAGTTTTGCTATAGCAGAGCTAAGTTACAAAC
>JALWYT010000314.1 GCA_026992705.1 Thiotrichaceae bacterium | reverse complement strand
CACATGCGGGGCACAATAGCGGGCAATAAAATTCGCTGTACCGCTATGTTGATGACGTACCACAAATATATCGACATTCATAGCCTCTAAATTGCGGATAGTATCTAATAAGCTTTCGCCTTTGCTGGTTGCAGAGGTGCGAATATCTAAATTCAAAACATCAGCGGAAAGGCGTTTGGCGGCTAATTCAAAAGTGCTACGGGTGCGAGTGGAGTTTTCAAAAAAGAGATTCATGACCGTCTTGCCATGAAGGATACGATATTTTTTCTGATTGGCATTGGGTGGGGTTACAAAACTTTGGGCTATATCGAGTATTTCCTCTATTAATAAAGGTGTCATCCCCTCTACCGTGAGACAATGTTTTAATTTTCCATCATCGGTTAATTGCATCTTCGAGGGAAGTTCATCAGGCTCTAATGCTTTTTCACTCATTATCGTGTCGAATCTCCAAAGTTAATTCTTCAGGGTCGGTGACTTTTATTGATTGATTGGCAGGCAGTTCTTTTTTCAAACCAACCACTTGGGCTTCAATCGGTAACTCGCGTCCTTTGCGATCAAGCAACACCACCAGCGTAATGCTAGCAATTCGACCATATTCAAACAGCTCATTAATTGCCGCCCGTGTGGTTCTACCTGTGAACAATATATCATCAACCAAGATAATATGTCGCCCTTCCAAAGAGATAGGAAGCTTGCTTGGAAGCGTCTGCTTGCTCAAACCACGTTGATGAAAATCATCACGATAATAATTGCTATTCAACTCACCTAGCTCATCTTCTATGCCTAAATCATCAGCAAGCCGTTGATATAGTGCCTTCGCAATCCAAACGCCAGCAGTATGTAAACCCACCATATAAGGATTTTGAATATTTTTTTTATTCATAATGGCACGAATATTATCTGCCATTTGATCAAGAATTTGTTGGCTATTGTAATCGTTATTCATGACTGTGTTTGCAACCAGCTTTCTAAAATAATACTTGCCGCCAGTTTATCTATATCTTCCTTTGTTATTTTTTTATTGCATCCTTGTTGCCGTGATTGCTTCAAGCGTTGCTCCGCCTCGTGTGAGGAAAGCTGCTCATTAATCGTCGCAACGGGGAGTTGAAAACGCCCTTCAAGCTGTCGAGAAAAGCGAAGTGCCGCCTCCGTCATTTCGCTATGCCCCCCATCTAAAAGATAAGGCACACCAACGACCAACTGCTCAGGTCGCCATTCCTTGATTAGCTGCTCAATCTTCTTCCAGTTTGGTCTATTATTTATGCCATGAATGGTGCTATGCGGTGTTGCAATCGTCGTGATGGTATTGGCAATGGCGACACCTGTACGCTGTTTGCCAAAATCAAATGCAATCACCGTACTCATGCGTGCCCTGCGACATCGCTAAGTAGATTAATATCAACCCCCAATAAATTCGCCGCATCCTGCCAGCGTTTATGGTATGGCACATCAAAAATAATATGATTTTCAGCAGGACAGGTGAGCCAAGTATTTTCCTGCAATTCATCCTCTAGCTGCCCAGGAGCCCAACCTGCACAACCTAACGCCAATAAAAACCGCTTAGGACCTTTGCCAGCAGCAATATCGACTAAAATATCACGCGATGACGTGATTGCTAGATTATCCGTAATTGGCATCGTGCTTTCCCAGCGATTTTCTGCATCATGCAAAACAAAACCCTGCTGCGGTTGTACGGGACCACCAATCACCACAGGTATATTAAGTAAACTCTTATCTTTAAAATCAATTTGCAATTGGTTAAATAAATCCCCTAAAGTTAAATCAATCGGACGATTAATTGTCACCCCAAAAGCTCCCATCTCTGTATTTTGCTGACAAATTAATGTGACTGTACGATCAAAATTCGGATCCTCCATACCAGGCATAGCAATAAGAAATTGGTTTCGCAAATCTGTTACACTATTCATTTTTCAAATATTTAATTCTACTGCGTATTCAACGTGCCTTCACTGTGGAACACCCATGTTCGTGTGATATTAAGCTGATCCCATTTTTCACGAATTTCTTTAGGCAATGGTGGATAAGGTGCTGCCAGTTTAACAATCCGCAAGGCAGCCTTATCTAATAAACGATACCCTGATGATACATCAATTGCCGCATCAACAACATTACCAACATGATCAATTGAGGCATTTAAGATCAATTTTCCACTTAAATTACGCCGAATTGCTTCAACGGGGAAGTTTGTATTCCCCACTTTCTCAATTTTTTTCACCCAAGCATCAATATACTCCGCCTCAACTGCACTCTTAGCACTCACCGCATCCACATAATTAATACGTGGACGCTTCGCATAACGGACTTCCTCTTTATTCATCTCTGCTAATAACTGAGCGATTTCTTCGGTTTGATCAACAACTTCTTCACTAATTGGCTTAGGCTCTTCCTGTTCAGGCGTTTCAGGTTTTTTGGCAATATGCTTAAATGTCTCCGCCTTAGTTGTCAAAATCTGTGGCTGTAAAACAGGTGGGCTATCAGGAGCACTCTCCTGTGACTGTACAGGTGACTCCCCCGCTGCATCATTCACATTTGGTGACGCAAAAGGACTACTCGGGCGAGCCTTTTCATCCGTCGAACCACTTGCTATTTGATTTGCCTGTGCAATAAAATCTACCTTATCAGGCGTTTCATCCGAGTGCATTTGCACCAAAGTAATATCTAACACAGGTGGAATATTCACCCGAGGCACTAAAGAAACAGCAAAACCTATCCCAAAAATCAACACTGCATGAAGCAATACCGCAATAGGAAAAGTTTTTGTCATTAAATTATTTTCTAATGTCATCGCAACTGAAGAAGGCATAGTTTAATTTTATATCGATATAATTATTATCATTTTCCATCTTAAGCCATTAGCATTAAATTTAGCTGAAGCAATTAATGGTAATACTCAATATTTATTCTAATAGCGGAGGCGTTGACTTGACAACACGATATATTCTTCACACTTCGCAAACTCCCTATATATACATTACGAGTTTATCATTAATTTCAAAAAGATGGGATATTATGTTGAGCGATCACTACACGACATAGGTTATAGGTTGATAATCATCAATTTTGCCAACTTCAAATAACATTCAACAAATCCTCGGCAACTGCTCCCCGAGCAGCATATCAATCATCCGATCACCGCCGAAGCCTGTTGATAAAATCACCTTGCCCTGCGGGGATTCACTGACTTCGCCGATAATACAGCTCTGTTTTCCTGCTTGATGTTGTTGCATTACGGCTAATAAATCATCGGCTATGTCGGCAGAGACAATGGCGAGTAGTTTACCTTCATTGGCGAGAT
>JALWYT010000313.1 GCA_026992705.1 Thiotrichaceae bacterium | reverse complement strand
TGCCTGCTTCTGCTTCTTTTTCTGTTAAGGCAAACATTAATTTACAGCATTTAGCTTTGCAGATAGTTAGATATGAGGAGCAATCAATACAAGCATCAGGCTGATTGGGTTCTTCGCTACCATAGACAACGGCTAGCTTCATTTCCATTGAACGCTTGAGGAAATCTAATAGCTTTTTTTGTCCATCGGGAGGAAGGGCTAAAAAATCAGGGTCGTCTTTAAATTCTTCTTCCCAATTTATATCCGTGCTGGTGCGGTCATTATCGTTCATTGTTATGTTTGTTTATTGCTTTCAGTTCTGATTTGATGGGTAGCGATTGATTTTAGTATAGCGGTTAGATATTTTGGATCAAACAGTGCGTTTTATAAAAAATACTATTTATTCTTTAGTATAGTTTAGTTTGTGACATGAAATTATAAGAAATTTATGAAAAAATGAGCGGTCTATCTTATTGTCATCACTATATTACAAACTATATAAGGAAATATAATGTTATTATCCTCCTACATGTACCGTTTTATTTTATTGACTTTCTTTATTTCATTATCAGCTTGTCAAAAATCAGATAATCACAATCAGGATAATAAAAGTGTATCACTGAAGAATGCAGAGCTTGTAATATCTGAAGCGGGTGTTGGACCCATTAATGCTCAAACACCATTTAATATACATGATATTACCCAAGCGTTTCAGAAGTATGACTATCATGTTGAAGAGTTAAAAACAACCACAGAGGGGGAAAGTTATCCGGTTATTCGTGTATCAACGGATACACATGTTTTATTACTGATTAATCCTGATACAAAACAACAAAAGATTTTTTCGGTTATTGTTAAAGATAAACACGTTGGTAATTCACTCGGTCATTGGCTAGGTATGAAATATGGTTCAATTTACTCTTATGGGCGTACTGAACAATGTACACCTGGTAGTGAAGGTTTATCAGGAAAAGTATTATGTTATGCACCAAAATCAGCTAATGTGATTTATATGTTTGGTGATAAAGAAGAAAATAACTTTCCTGATGGTGAGTTACCACCTATTGATGCTTTAAGTGAATGGGATTTAGAAGCTATTATTTGGAAACCAAAGAGATAAAATTTTGCAAAAGCAACTCCAAAAATTTATGGATTATTTGCAATATGAAAAACGATATTCCACGCATACACTTAATGCCTATCAACGTGATTTGAATGAGTTTTATATAATTTTGCAACAAGCTGAAATAACCACATGGCAAGCAGTTACTACTTATCTCATTCAATCATATATTGCTAAATTACATCGTAAAGGTTTAAAACGTAAAACACTGCAACGAAAGCTAGCAGCAATTCGTTGTTTATTTAATTATTTATTGCGTGAAAAAGAGGTAAATAATAATCCAGCCTTCGATGTACAAACCCCTAAAGAATCCCGTAAATTACCTGAAACACTTACTGCAGAAAGTCTAGATCATCTACTTGATATAAAAACAGATACTCCAATTGCCACTCGTGATAAAGCAATCATGGAATTATTTTATTCATCAGGCTTACGTTTATCAGAATTATCAACATTAACTATTGAGCAGTTTGAACAGCAACAAGATAGTGTAGAAGTACTCGGTAAAGGACAAAAAAAACGTATTGTTCCTATTGGTTCGCAAGCTAAAAAAGCAATCAGAAACTGGTTATTAGTTCGACCTGAAATGGCAAATGCCGATGAAAATGCCTTATTTGTTAGCAACCGGGGTACGGCTTTGAGTAATCGTTCTATTCAATTACGATTAAGCTATTGGCAAAAAAAACAAGGCATTGAGCAACACATTCACCCACATAAATTACGTCACTCCTTTGCTAGCCATATTTTAGAGTCATCAGGCAATCTACGAGCTGTGCAAGAACTATTAGGACATGCTGATATTAGTACCACACAAATTTACACCCATTTAGATTTTCAGCACTTAGCGAAAGTTTATGATAAAGCTCATCCCCGAGCAAAAAAGAAAATATAAACGCAGCAGTGATAAAATTTTATAGTTTTTTCGCATATTCAGGGTAATTTGCTTGTAATACTCGCAAACTTGATTCTGCTAAGTCATGTTTACCTAATTTACGAGCTGACTTTATTTTTAAGATTAATGCATCAATTACGGCAGGTGCATTTTGATAATGTTTGATCGTGTATTCAGCACGGTTAAATGCAGCAAGATAAGCCCCACGTTTATAATAATATTCACCGATATGAACTTCTGAATCTGCTAGAGCATTACGCAGGGATTGTAAACGCATTCGAGCATCAGCTGCATATTTACTATTAGGATAGCGGGTTAATAGATTTGTAAAGTCATGAAACGATTCTTTTTGACGAACGTTATCAAGGTCAGCAATATTTCGTGGGAAGAAGCGATCAATAAAATTACTACCACGTGTAAAATTGATTAATCCACGTAGATACAGAGCATAATCCATATTTTTAGCCCGAGGGTTCATGCGAATATAGCGGTCAACAGTATCTAATGCTGAATCAGGTTCACCATATTTATAATAAGCATAGGCTGTTTCTAATTGAGCTTGTTGGGCAAATCGTCCTAATGGAAAACGAGCTTCTAAGTCCTCATATAATTTGATAGCTGTTTCATAATTACCTTTATTCAGATTACTTTTTGCTTCTTGATAAATTTTATTTGCAGACCAGCCACGTGTTTTATCTTTATCTTTTAAATTAGAGCAAGCACTTAAACCTAATATCAGTATAATTAATTCAGCAAATTTTAGAATATATGTAATCATATTTTATATTTTCAATTATTTATTTTTGCAGATTCTACATAATTCTAATTGAATTCGACAGAACCTTAGTTGAATATATCGTTTTTCTATCTCTGTATAACTTATGGGGCAGGTTTTAGTTTTAAATGCTCAGGTAGTATAGTCAAAATTTCCTTAGAGTCACGTTATGAGTGAAAATCAAAAAATTCAGCATACAGTTTCTTTAGAACTGGCAAATCATCGCCTTGATCAAATTATAGCGACACTTTGCCCCGAATACTCCCGAAGTCAGCTACAAAAATGGATTAAATTGGGCAATGTGCTTGTAAACGGTAAACAATTAAAGGCTAAAATTAAATTGCAGATGGATGATGTTATTGTTATCACGCCAGAAGCTCAAGAGCAAACGGTTTATGAGGCAGAGCCAATTGCTTTAGACATTGTGCATGAGGATGAGCATGTCATTGTCATTAATAAGCCTGCAAATCTTGTCGTGCATCCTGCCGCTGGAAACTGGTCGGGGACATTGGTTAATGGCTTGCTCGCTCATGATAAAGCATTAAAACATTTACC
>JALWYT010000312.1 GCA_026992705.1 Thiotrichaceae bacterium | reverse complement strand
CACCTGAATATTTTGAAGAACGCTCAAGTCGACTAGCAATAGGCAAATTACCACCCTTTATTTCTTATTTTCGTGTAACACAAAAATATTTATAACTCGCCTTACTTTATTAAGTAAACATACATAAATTCAATTTGATTACCCCAAACATTCATTGAATGAATAAGTTATCGAAAATCCTGAATTTACGGCTACTAGAAGAATCAAAGTAAATTGCTGATAAAATGGCAAAAGTATTGTAAATGAACAGAAAAGCTAAAAACTCTTAAGTTTCCTATAAAATGTAAATACTTTTAGTGCTTATTCAGATTCTGAATATTCAGGAACTTCATTTTGAATTCTTTCATAGATTTCTTCACGGTGAACCGCTACATCGCGGGGTGCGTTAATGCCAATGCGTACCTGATTGCCCTTTACACCAAGCACGGTCACACTAACATCATCACCTATCATTAGAGTTTCTCCAACTCTTCTCGTTAGAATTAACATACCGAAAACCTCCCTATTATTTCGTGATATTTGCACCTACTCACGCCATCCATCGACATAAAAGAAATGTTATGGTGCAAGATTGTGAGCAATTAGTACACAGCCAAGTCTGTTTCAAACAATCTCATAATATTGCTTAACTTAAACTTAATTTTTGCTTATTTTGTTGTTTTTTTCCAACTAAGAACTATGATCTTGTCGTAAAAAAGCTAGAAAAATAATAAAAATAAGCATGTCATTATTTTATTTTGTATATAAATAGATCAATCATATTTACTTTATGTCGCACTTGTACCACTTGCCATATCAAATACTTCATGTAGTGTACGTGTTGCTAACTCTAAATATTTTTCATCAATAACGACTGAAACTTTAATTTCGGAGGTTGAAATCATACGGATATTAATCCCTTCATCGGCTAATGCTTTAAACATTTTGCTTGCCACACCAGCATGAGAACGCATACCGACACCCACAATAGAGACTTTGGCAATACGATCATCACCTGAGCATTCGCGAGCATTTAAGGATTCACTTACGCCTTCGAGAATTTGCTTGGCTTGTTGATAATCGTTACGGTGTACGGTGAAGGTGAAGTCAGTTGTTTTATCTGAGCCGATATTTTGCACAATCATATCAACTTCGATATTGGCATCAGAAATAGGCTCAAGAATTTTAATCGCAACACCTGGCTTATCAGGCACTCCTGAAATTGTTAATTGTGCTTCATCACGATTAAAGGCAATACCACGAACCATTACTTTTTCCATTATATCTTCCTCACGCGTTACTAGCGTACTTTTTGCATTGTCATCATCATCAAAACTAGAGAGTACTCGAATTGGCATATCGTATTTATAAGCAAACTCCACTGCTCGAATTTGCAAGACTTTAGAGCCTTGGCTTGCCATCTCTAGCATTTCTTCTAAAGCCAAACTGGGGATGTGTGAAGCTTCTGGAACAACGCGAGGGTCGGTTGTGTAAACGCCATCGACATCCGTGTAGATTTGGCACTCATCGGCTTTTAGGGCAACGGCTAAGGCGACAGCGGTTGTATCTGAGCCGCCCCGCCCTAAGGTGGTAATATTGCCTTGCTCATCAACACCTTGGAAGCCTGCCACAATCACGACCTTGCCAGCTTGCAGGTCTTTTTTGATAGGCTTATCGTCAATTTCCTGAATTCTTGCTTTTGAATAGGCATTATCGGTTAGGATTTTCACCTGCCCGCCTGTGTAAGAAATCGCAGGACAATCCACCGCTGCAAGAGCCATGCTTAATAAACCAATCGTAACTTGCTCACCCGTTGCTAACACGACATCACGCTCACGGTTAGAGCCATTGGCATTGACTTCATCCATCAATGCGGTGAGGCGATTGGTTTCCCCTGACATTGCCGAGACAACCACAACAACATCATTGCCCTTTTCTTTCCAGCGTTTAACACGTTCTGCTACTGCTTTGATACGCTCAGGCGAGCCGACTGACGTACCGCCATATTTTTGAACTATTAATGCCATTTATGAGACCTTTTCTTCTATCCATGAAACGACCGATGCTAATGCACCATCCAATGCGGCAACATCGCTACCACCTGCCATTGCCATATCAGGGCGACCACCGCCTTTGCCGCCAATTTGATGAGCAACATGATTGACTAAATCACCTGCTTTTATTTTGCTGGTTTCAGCCTTTGTTACACCTGCTACTAAGCTAACTTTTTTACCATTAACCGTTGCAAGTACAATCGCCGCTTTGCCTAATTTATTTTTAAGTTGATCAGCGGTATCGCGTAAAGCTTTCGCCTCAACGCCGTCTAATTTGGCGGCTAATACGTTGATACCTGCCACATCAACGGCTTGCGATTCTAGACTAGAACCTGCTTGTGAGGCGAGTTTTCCTTTTAATTTAGCAAGTTCTTTTTCTAAGTGTTTGTGCTGTTGCAGTAGGTTTTTTAATTTATCTTCAAGCTCGCTTGGGCTGGTTTTTAATTGAGCCGCCATCTGTTTGAGCTGTTGCTCCATACTATTGACTAGAGCCGTCGCTGTTTCACCCGTAACCGCTTCAATACGACGAATTCCAGCAGCAACACCGCTTTCTGAGGTGATTTTGAATAAGCCAATATCACCCGTTCGGTTTACATGCACACCGCCACAAAGTTCAGTTGAAAAACCAAGCTGTACAACTCGCACACTGTCGCCGTATTTCTCACCAAATAATGCCATTGCTCCTTTTTCTATCGCCTTATCCATGCTGGTAATTTCAATATCAGCGGGAGCATTGGCTCGAATTTGGGCATTAACTATTGCCTCAACTTCTGCGATTTGTTCAGGCGTGACAGGTTCAAAGTGAGAAAAATCAAAGCGGAGTTGTTTTTCATTCACCAAAGAGCCTTTTTGCTCAACGTGTGTACCTAAAACTTGACGCAATGCGGCGTGCATTAAGTGGGTAGCAGAATGGTTTAAGACAATTTTTTGACGACGAGCTTGGTCAACAATGGCGGTAACTTCATCGCCAGTTGATAAATTACCTGATTCCAACACGCCATAATGGATAAAGGTATTGCCTTGTTTTTGTGTATCGTTGACGATAAATACCGCATCAGCCGTGCGTAATTCGCCTGTATCGCCGACTTGACCGCCTGATTCGGCATAAAATGGAGTGGATTCCAGAACAATTTGTGCTTCATCGCCAGCTTGTAGGCTTTCTGTTGCTTGCCCATTTTTAAACAAGCTCACAATATTGCTGCGATATTCCGTATGTTCATAGCCTTGGAAATCCGTATCACCGCTAATATCCAGCTTGTCATTATAGTCCACTGCAAATTTACCTGCGGCTCTGGCACGGTCACGCTGGGCTTGCATAGCGGCATCAAAGCCTGCTTGGTCAATTTCCAACTCACGTTCACGGGCAATATCTGCGGTTAAGTCAACGGGGAAGCCGTAGGTGTCGTAGAGTTTAAACACGGTTTCGCCATCAATCGTTTTGCCGTCTAAACGGCTAATGGCTTCGTCTAACAGCTTCATGCCTTTGCCTAGCGTTTCTGCAAAGCGTTGTTCTTCTTTTTGTAGAACCTGCTCAACATGGGCTTGAGCTTTTGCCAGTTCAGGATAGGCTTCACCCATTTCATCAACCAATGGGGCGACTAATTGATAGAAAAACGCACCGCCTGCTCCTAATTTATAACCATGTCGAGCAGCACGGCGGATAATGCGGCGTAGAACATAGCCGCGACCTTCATTTGAAGGTAATACACCATCGACAATTAGAAAAGCACAGGAACGAATATGATCTGCGATAACTTTTAGCGAGGCATTGTCTAAATCATCACTGCCTGTTGCTTTTGCGGCAGCTTTTATGAGGTTTTGGAATAAATCAATATCATAATTGCTATGCCCATTCTGCATAATCGCCGCGAGGCGTTCTAAGCCCATGCCCGTATCGACTGAAGGCTTAGGCAAGGCTTCCATCGTGCCATCTTTGGAGCGGTTATACTGCATAAAGACCAGATTCCAGATTTCGATATAGCGATCGCCATCCTCTTCAGGCGACCCTGGCGACCCACCCCAAATATGCTCACCATGATCATAAAAAATCTCAGTGCAAGGCCCGCAAGGTCCAGTATCACCCATTGCCCAGAAATTATCGCTTTCGTATTTTTTGCCTGCTTTGTCACCAATACGGGTAAAGCGGTTGGCATCCACGCCGATTTTATTGAGCCAAATATCCGCAGCTTCATCGTCCTCTTCATACACCGTAACCCATAGTTTTTCTTTAGGTAATTTCAATACTTCAGTCAGATATTCCCAGGCATAATGAATGGCTTCTTCTTTGAAGTAATCCCCGAAGCTGAAATTCCCAAGCATTTCAAAGAAGGTATGATGGCGTGCAGTATAGCCAACATTTTCTAAATCATTGTGCTTGCCACCTGCCCGTACACAGCGTTGTGATGAGGTTGCTCGGCTGTAGCTGCGTTTATCATCGCCAAGAAATACATCTTTAAACTGCACCATTCCTGCATTGGTGAATAATAGTGTTTTGTCGTTTCCGGGGATCAATGAGCTAGAGGCAACAACTTCATGCCCCTTGCTTTTGAAGAAGTTGAGAAAGCTGTTACGGATGTCGGCTGTGGTCATCATGGGTTTATATCTTCTTTAATAAATGCTATTCAAAAACACGGCGTATAGTATCACTAAAAAAGCCACGTCCTGCTAAAAAACGTGACTGTTTTGCTTGTTCTTTATAATCGCGGGGGGATTGTACACCAAAACGCTTTTCGCGTTGTTGTTTTGCTAAATCAAGCCAGTCAACCTCAATATTTTGTAGCGTTTGTTCAATTAAGGATGAATCTACGCCTTTTTTCAGCAATTCATATTGGATTTTTTGAGGACCTTGCCCGCGATTAATGCGTGAGCGGACAAATGCCTCGGCAAAGCGTTGATCATCAAGATAATAGCTTGCTTCAAGCTCGTCTAAGATGCTATCAATATAGTGTTTATCCAGATAATCTTTGCTGTACAGTTTGCTGGCTAATTCTTTACGAGAATGCTCACGGCGAGATAATAAACGAATTGCAGCTTGCAGGCATTTGTCTCTGTCGCTGTTTGATTGCATGGGGGATGTTTTTTAGAAAACTCTGTTGAGCTAGGTTACGTTATCACTAACCAGGCAATTTCCTAATTGAATTAATTATCAGTTTCTGCTTCTGCCTCTTTGTCTTTGCTATTAGGCAAATACTTTGCTCGGATAGCAGCTTCAATTTTTTCTGCAATTTCAGGGTGCTCTTTTAAATACAAACGAGCATTATCTTTACCCTGCCCGATTTTGCTGTCTTGATAGCTATACCATGAGCCTGCTTTGCCAATTAAGCCTTCTTTTACACCCAATTCAACCAGCTCACCTTCACGCGAGATGCCTTCACCATAAAGAATCTCAAATTCTGCTTGTTTGAAAGGTGGGGCAATTTTATTTTTAACCACTTTAACTCGTGTATGATTCCCAATAATTTCATCACCTTTTTTTAAAGAACCAACACGACGGATATCCATACGTACAGAGGCATAGAATTTAAGAGCATGACCGCCTGTTGTCGTTTCAGGATTACCAAACATCACACCAAGTTTCATACGAATTTGATTGATGAAAATTAACAAAGTGTTTGATTTTTGAATATTTGCTGTTAATTTACGTAAGGCTTGTGACATCAAACGAGCTTGTAAGCCCATGTGTGAATCACCCATATCACCTTCAATTTCAGCTTTTGGAGTAAGAGCGGCAACCGAATCAATCACGATAATGTCAACTGCACCAGAGCGGGTTAGCATATCCGTGACTTCTAAGGCTTGCTCACCTGTATCGGGTTGAGAGATTAATAAATCATCAATATTCACTCCAAGCTTTTTTGCATAATGTGGATCAAGAGCATGTTCTGCATCAATAAATGCCGCTGTTCCGCCCTGCTTTTGCACTTCGGCAATAATATGCAAGGTCAGCGTGGTTTTTCCTGATGATTCAGGTCCATAGATTTCAATTACTCGACCTTTAGGAACACCACCTGCACCTAAGGCAATATCAAGAGCTAAAGAGCCTGTTGAAACTGTTTCAACATTACGAATGGCATTGGCATCGCCCATTCGCATCACTGTTCCTTTACCAAATTGACGTTCGATTTGTCCTAAGGCAGCAGCAAGTGCTTTTTTTCGATTTTCATCCATGGTGTTGAATTCCTCATTTGTTATATTTAGTTATGTATTGTGACATGATTATTTTTATACCATTGCAAAGTCATAATATTACCTGAGCCAGTTGTTTATTCGCTATACTGTAATGAAGATACGAATACAGGTATTAACTTCACAATATTTTTAATGTGTGTTACTTACAACAAGCATGTATTATCGCAAAATTAGTAAATTATCGCTAGGTTTATGGATAGAAGTTTGTGACTTTACTGGATAAGAAGTCATTTTATAACTTACAAATTTAACATAGTTATAATTAGACCGATTAACTGCTAGCTAGCTTTAACTTAAAAATATTTAAAAAATCAATATAACTTACAAAAAAACACCGAATATCAGATATACTGGTCATGTTATCTACAAAATATGATAGGGCTTTTGTATATATTACTAGCGACTTGTTCTCAACTCTTAGAGTCGCTGATCCAACATAATCACAAGGAGATGAAAAAATGAAAAAACAATTAATACTTGCTGTTATTGCGACAATGTTTTCAAGTTCAGCGGTAGCAAATATGTTTGATGGCATGAACAATGGGGCTGTTAATGGAAATGCTTATGGAACTAGCAATAGCTATGGCACAACAAACGCTAATGGCTATGGTTCTGGCAATGCTAATACACAAGGTTGGGGCAGAGGTCAAGGCAATTCAGATGGAGAAGTTGAATTTGTCATTACTTTAAAGGCTAAAGGTAAATCAAATATGCTGAGTCAATTAGCTGGGCAAGGCAATGGTATTTATACGGGCTATATGGACGGCAATGCGAACTCTGCAGCAAACGGAAATGGCTATACGGCGAATAATTTCTCTGGCAGCAATAATATTAGTGGCAATGCTTACCCAGCTAATAATTGGGGAAATAATGCTCCAGCACCAATGATGCCTATACAAACGACCCCTACTACAAATATTTATCCCACAGAAGCACAATGGCAACAATTCTTAGCGATACAAAGAGCACGCCAACAAGCTTTTGCGGCTATCGTAAAACGAATGTTTGATCAGATGAATGCTAATAAAGCCTCAATAAAAATGCCAACGATGCCGAAAGCAGGTCATACTCCCACGCAATCTGTAACTACTAAAAAGTAGCAAAATACAGCACTAATAAAGATGGAAATAAAACAATTACCATCATAAATTGAAAAGTCTAAATCTGAGCAAATATTTATTTGCTCAGACTATGTATCTCCTGTAGTTTATCAAATTTAATTCTTTTCATGGGTTTGTTATTTATTGGACTGATAGGTGCTACTCTATGTCTACGATCATTAGGAAAAATAATTAGTTCTAATAATGTATTATCAACAATAAACCGCAAGCTTGGGTACCGAATATACTGCTTGCCCATTTTTAATATAACTTCATCGCTCTCATAAGGTATTTGTTTTTGCTTTAAAAAGAGCATAACTTCTTCATGCGTAGAAGCAAAAAGGTGAAGCATTATGGCAGTATATGGTGCCGCGATACCATCTAATAATTGCCCTGTAATTACAGGTTGATAATCTTTTAAAAATTGCATTGCCTCAAGAGCAATTTGTTTTTGAATACGAAACAGTTGTTTATTCTTTTCAAGAGCTATTGTTTTTACATAATTTTTCAACTCAATGTAAATATCACTATTTTTGGGAATATCAATATCATTAAAACCAAGGCTAGCTTTTTGTTTTGCTAATTCATAACCATAGCCTTCCTCATAGATTAAACTAGCAGCCACAGATGCTATTTGCTGTTTGTACTTACACATTATTAAATAAAACTGCTCCAATAAAATCAGCTTCCCTCATTTATATAACCAGGTATTATTACCATCTATAGGCAAACTCTGTTACATAAGCTAACTTTTAATGGATGCTAAAACAGCTGCTCAGGAATTTCTACTTTTTCAGGTTCAGGTTTCCTACGTTGTGGAGTGGGAGCTAGTGAGTTACCTCTTTGAGTATTATAGTTCGGGTCTGCTTCTCTAATTGGAGCAAGCTCTTCAATGGGCATATCACTAAAAACTTCAAAGCCTGTATTATCATTTTCATCATAACGGTGTGCTTTAGGTTCTTTTTTAACCTTTTCTTCAACAATTTCTTTCGAGTCACTATCTGCAACTTTTCCAGTAACAGCATCTAATTTAACGAGAATATTTTGTTCAGGCTTTTGCCAAGGCTCATCTTTTACACCAGTTAGACGATTTTTCATATAATCAATCCATATAGGGAGAGCAGCAGCAGTAGCAGTTTCATGGCGACCTAGGGGAGCTAAAGCATCAAATCCCATCCATACAACAACAACTTTTTTAGGTGTATAGCCACAAAACCAAGCATCTTTCTGATCATTTGTGGTACCTGTCTTACCTGCAATATCTCGACGCTTTAATATTCTACCTGCTCGTGCTGCTGTACCACGTTGCGTTACCCCCTGCATTAAACCTACTGCTTGATAATGTGTTTTACTATTAATAATGCGAATAGCAGGTTTCTCCCCATCAGATAATTTATTAACTGCACTTACATCAAGTTCACACGCTAAACAAGCTTTATAATGTTCAACTTGACGAATAATGGCACCTTCGTTATCAGTTATTTTAGTAATGAAGTAACCATCAATTTTATAACCACCATTAGCAAAAGCAGAGTAGGCTGTTGCCATTTCAAAGGGGGTATAAGTTCCTGTACCTAGAGCAAGTGTTAAATTAGCTGGCATACGCTCTTTAGGAAAGCCAAAACGCTCTGCAAAATTACGAGCATAATCCACACCAATACGGCGTAATAAACGAATCGCAACAAGATTACGAGACTTTGCTAAACCATCAGCTAAAGTTGTTGGACCATGAAAGCGTCCCCCATAGTTTTCTGGTCTCCAGCGACTACCCGGTATATGAATTGGTGCATCATTAATTTTACTTTGTGGTGTATAACCTTTTGCTAATGCTGCAGTATAGATAAATGGCTTAAAGCTAGAACCCGGTTGCCGTTGAGCTTGTGTCACACGGTTGAATTTACTGAGATAATAATCAAAACCACCCACTAACGCATTAATCGCACCAGTTGCAGGGTTCATATCAATTAAAGCCCCTGCTACTTTGGGAATTTGAGTAAATTTCCAGCTTACTACCTCCTCTTCTTGTTCATTTTTAGTTTTTATTTTTTGTACACGAATGATATTACCTGCTTGTAATACCTGATTAACATGAGTAGGTTTTGCTCCACGCTTATCCTCATTACGGTATTCTCTTGCCCACTCAATATCTTTTTTGGTTAATTCAATTATTTCTCCACCATGAACAAGCACATTAGCTGTTTCTTCATCACTTTTTAAAACTAAAGCAGGGTATAAATCTGCATAAACTGGAATTGTATCAAGCTTTTTTAATTTATCTTTCTCATTAGAATAGTCATCAAGATTAATTGTGTCTTCTGCTCCTCGATAACCATGTCGACGAGAATACGCAAGTAAATGTTTTCTTAATGTTTCATCAGCTACCCTTTGTGCTTCTGCATCTAATGTGGTGTAAACGTGGAAGCCTTGGGTATATGCTTGATCTTTAAATTTATCAACCATATAAGCACGAACCATTTCTGCCATATAAGGAGCATGTGTTTCAATCGGAGTACGGTGACGACGAGCAGTCAATGGTTGAGCAATAGCATCTTCGTATTCAGCTTTAGAAATTTTACCCGCTATTAACATTCGCTTTAGTACATGGTTACGGCGAATTTTAGCTCGTTTTGGATTGGCAAGAGGGTTATCGGTTGATGGAGCTTTAGGCAAGCCTGCAATCATTGCACTTTCTGCTAAAGTCAGTTCATCCACTGTTTTACCATAATAAACATAAGCCGCAGCAGCGACACCATAAGCACGGTGTCCGAGGTATATTTTATTAAGGTAGATTTCTAATATTTTATCTTTGCTTAGGGTTTGCTCAATTTTGAGTGCCAGAAAAGCCTCTCGAATTTTTCTATCAAGGGTTTTCTCTCTTGTTAAATAAGCATTACGAGCAAGCTGCATAGTAATTGTACTTGCACCTTGTTTACGAGAACCTGTCGTAAGCATTACGTAAATTGCACGTATCACGCCTTTTGTATCAACACCATGATGTTGATAAAAACGGGCATCTTCTACAGAGATAAAAGCGTCTCGTAATTGTTGTGGTATCTCTTCAAGATTTAGTGGAATTCGCCGTTTACTACCATATTCTGCAATTAGTTTTTTATCTTTATCATAAATTCGCAGTGGTATTTGTAACTCAATATCAGTAATTTCTTGTTCTGTAGGCAACCCTGGTGTGTAGTATAAATAAACAACTAGGATGGCAAGCACACCTATAAACATTAAAATAAACAAGGGAGCAACTAAAAAGCGTACAATATTTTTTAGAATATTCATTATGTGCAGTGTGAAATAAAAAAATAAATGATAATTTATGCGAAGGAAACTATAGCTGAACCAATAAGATAAGTATATGGTAAGTCCATCGTTTATCTACTGTTGCTAGTAGCTAGCTTTGTATTTTTTCGATAGACTTCGCGAGTAATTATTAATTATTCAAAATATTGATAGGATTTATATTCAAATGGTAATTTACTCATTGATTTTTATTTTTTTACTTTTTTTATTTTTTTCATTTTCTTTATTAAATGCAAAAGAACTTCCTGTTAGCGATGTTCAATTACCAGAAATTGATGCATCAAGTTATTTGTTAATTGATTTCCAAAGTGGTGATAAATTAGCTGCAA
>JALWYT010000311.1 GCA_026992705.1 Thiotrichaceae bacterium | reverse complement strand
CGTTCCCTCGACGAACTAATAGGTCTTCGAAGCCTGCACGAAATAAGTTGATATCATCAATAATTAATACTTTTTCATTCATAATGGGGAGACCTTCTAGTTAAGTTTATATAATTTAATGTATATCTTACTATAGGGTAGTGCTAATATCTGTCAAGCTTCAAAACTCAATTGAATTAAAGTTCCTTCACCTTCATCACTGTCAAATTGGATTTCTCCATTAATACGTTTAGCTCGTGCTTTCATTACTGTTAACCCAATATGTTCACCTGTTTTTTTATTTGGTTTTGGTCGATCTTTAGGCAAACCAATTCCATCATCTTCAACTAGGATGCTACATTTTCCATCTTCAGAACTATGTAATAAAATTCTAACAGTTTTTGCTTGGCTGTGTTTTCTTACATTCGCTAAAGCCTCCTGTATAATTCGTACAACCTCAATTTCAATATCTCTGTCTAAATTTTCTAAATCCCAATTGTGATAATAAAACACATCAATGTCTGTTTCGCGTTTAAAACGATCTAATAATCGCTCAACAACATGCACAATGCCTTTGCCATCAACAGGTGCTCGAAAATGGGTAATTAAACTACGTAATTCTGCATAAGCGAGGTCAATATTTTCTTCGAGCTTTTCTAGCTCCTGCCATATTGTTGCATCGTCACCTTGATTTAATGAGTCGTCGAATAAGCGTACTTGAAAGCGTAAACTTGCGAGTGTTTGGGCTAATGAGTCATGCAATTCATGAGCCATGCGAGTTCTTTCCTCAATGATTGAAAGCATTCTTGCTTCTTGATCAACACTTGATTTTTCTATTGCCATACCAAGATGTTGTCCAATACTGCTTAATAACTCATGCTCTTCGGCTAATAGTTTTTTGCTTTTTCCTTTTACAAATAAATTATAGACACCTAAAGTTTTCCCTCTATACCGTAACGGGATAGCAAGTAGTTCGATTTGTGAATTATCAGGAAAATGTTCTGACATTAATTTCCCACACTTCATAATATCCGTACGTGTTTCAATTTTATCGCTAGAAACTGCTTTACCACACATACAAACATCAATAGGTAAGGAATCTTCTTTTTCAACTATCTCCTCTGAAAGTCCAATACTCGCTACTAATTTCATATTATTGTCTTGATCTAAAAGACGTACTGTTGCTGCCTCAGCATTAACCACATCTTTTAGTGTGTGAAGAAAACGTTGCAATAAATCTTCTAAGTTTTGTGATTCATTAATACAAGTTGCAACATCGTATAATACATTTAAATAGTGTTTTTTCTTTTTAATATGAGCTTGTTGACGGGATAAGCGTTTACGTTGCTTGATTGATAATTCTTGATAATCACTTGAAATATTATTAATTCTTTCACGTAAAGCCCGTGAAGTGCTGAGTGGTGATGTGGATATTGGCATACGAGCATCTAGCTGATTAGCTCGCATTTTTAGTGCCCATTCTGATAAATCATCACCAAGCTGAGTAAATTCTCGCCATCCCCAATAAAATAAGCCTAGTACACCTATTCCAGCTATTAGCCAGAGTGCTGTCATGACTTTTGCAACCCAAGTGAATTCACTGGCAATATTGATTGCCCAAAAATAGGTTGCTCCAATAATAACAAATAGAATAAACAGTACTAAAAACGCAACTTGAGCTTGCCAAGGAAAGCGAATTCTGACTTTTTGGGGTTCATTTAGTTTTGCCTTCTTATTTTCTTCATCAGCACTATCCACTGCATCACCTTTTTTATTTGAAGGCAATGCTTTTCTAATCTCTTTCAACGATATATTGATAATGCTATCTGTTGACATGCTATTAACCAACAAGACTTAATCTTCTTTTGGTGGTTTATAAGCTGGGTCATTGGGATTTAGGAAGACGAACTCCATATTTCCTTCTAAGTTAATATAATCAAGCTTCAAACCTGCTGCTAGTTTCTGTGATTCGCTGTCAATAACCACTTTCACACCATCGGTTTCAACAGTAACATCACCATCCATTTCATTTTCATCAAATCCCATAACGTAGTGGAAGCTTTTGTCTTCTTTTTGGTGAATTGCAATTCGTAAAGCAAGCCCTTCTGCATTGCTTTGCTGTGCTGATAGTTTGATTTGATCAACTGCTGCTGGGGACACTGTAATCATAATTTACCTTTTGTGAATAGTGAGCGAGTAATACATTTGCATGGAGTAGTTACGCATTTAGTATATTAGTATTTGATAATAAAGTCATTCTAAACCTTCTGCTGATGTTGCCACGCTTTTACAAAATCAACGAACCGCTTAGCCCAGTGGTTTTGTTCGGTGTCTCGCATGTGAGCATAGGACGCTAATAAGTTTTTATATAGCCAACCATCATATTTGCCATCTATCCCTTGCCCTCGCAATACTCGATATGCAAATCTACCCTTTTCTGCTAAACCTTCTAGTTTAGAATAATGAAACTCGTGGGCATTAATTTCTGTTGTTTTATTGTGGTTACTTTGCCAAGGCATATCGTCCGTTTCGACAAGTTTGATATAGCCCCTACCCTGTGGTTTTTTATACATTACCGCATTGGCGGGAATGATTCCGACCATTTCAGCCGATTTATCCTTCCATATTAGGTTCTCAGATAGATACATCAAGCCACCACACTCTGCATAGGTTGGTAAACCTGCTTCAATCGCTTGCTTAATGGATTGCCTCATACTATTATTTTGACTTAGCTGTTGCATGTGGGTTTCAGGAAAACCGCCGCCAATAAATAAGCCATCAACATCGGGAAGTTGTTTATCAGTGAGTGTATTGACGGTAATTAGTTCTGCTCCTGCGGCTTTCAAGGCTTGCAAATCATCGGGGTAATAGAAGCCAAAAGATGGATCTTGACAGATGGCAATTTTAACACTTGTCACCGAAGCTTTTGGCTGTGCAAATGGTTTTGTGGGCTTGGGCAAGGCTTCTGCGGAGTTTGCGATCGTTATTAATTGTTCTAAATTGACTTGCTCCGTAACTAATCGTGAAATCGTAGCAATTTGTTGTTTTGCTTCACTGGCTTCGTTGCTAGGCATTAAACCTAAATGCCGCTCTTCAATTTCCATTGCTGGATTTTTATGAACGACGCCAAGTACCGGAATATCGGTATAGGTTTCGGTAATTTTAATGAGCTTTGACTCATGCCGAGTACCGCCCACCATATTGTAAATCACCCCTGCAATTTGAATATTGGTATCAAAGGCTTGGTAACCTAGCAATAAAGGAGCAACCCCCCTGGTTGTACCCACTGCATTAATTACTAAAATCACTGGACTATGCGTAAGTTTTGCAATCGCCGCATTGCTATCGGAACCATCT
>JALWYT010000310.1 GCA_026992705.1 Thiotrichaceae bacterium | reverse complement strand
CATTGTCTACTGCAAAATAAGGCTTTAATTCTTCGTCTGATATATTGTAGCGTTGCTCTTTTAATTTCTCACTGACATAGGCGACATCCCAAGATTCTAGCACTTCCATGCCTAACTTGTCTTTGGCAAATTGCTTTAATTCAGCAATTTCTTTTTCAGCAAATGGCTTCGCTTTTTCGGCTAGCTCTTCTAAAAAGTCGATAACTTGCTGCGGCGATTCAGCCATTTTTGATGCAATTGATAGTTCTGCGTAGTTGTTAAAACCTAAAATTTTTGCTTTTTCTTGCTTGTATTTTAGGATTTTTTGCATGTTTTCCGTATTGTCTAACTCGGGCTTCTCACCAAGCTCTGAGGCTCTGGTGACATAAGCGGTATATATTTCTTTTCGCAAATCAGCATCATCGGCATAAGTAACCACAGCATAGTATGAAGGAAAATCTAGCGTGATGACCCAGCCATCAAGCTCACGTTCTTCTGCTGCTTGCTTTGCCATTGCTAGGGCATAATCAGGTAAGCCTTTGAGAGAAGATTCTTCTTTAAAATGCTTGAACCACACATTAGTTGCATCTAATACATTATCCGCATAGCTAGAGCTTAGCTTTGAGAGTTTGGCATTGATTGTTTTATAGCGTTCTTGTTTATCGCCTGAAAGATCAACCCCTGATAACTTAAATGAACGAATAGAGTCATCCAATGTTTTTTTCTGGGCAGAATCAAGTTCTTTCTCATTATCCCGAATTGCTTTTATGGCTTTAAATAGAGCCTTGTTTTGCCCGATTTCGGTTGAATATTCGCTGATTTTAGGTAGGCAATTATTATAGACATCACGCAACTCTGGCGTATTGACGACAGCGTTCATGTGTGAAATTGGCGACCAATAGGTATCCAATTCATTTTCAGCAATATTCATTGGTAGAATTAAATTATCCCAAGAGTAGTCCATTTGGCTACTGAGCAAATCATCAATAAGCTTTAGATTATCACTGAGTTTTTGTGTTAATTCTGATTCGATACTTTCTATTTTGATTGTTGAAAAGCTGGGTAGATTGATATTTTCCAAAATGTGATTCCTTTTTATCAATATTGCTTATATCTTTGACGTTCTAAGGGATTTTATTGCCTGAAATGGCATTACATTATATTCCCACGCGGGAAGCGTAGGAATATATGTGATGAGTCGAATTAGCATTTAAACATCAATATTTGATGCGGATAGAGCATTTTCTTCAATAAAGTTTCGGCGTGGTTCAACATGCTCGCCCATTAGCGTGGTGAAAATCTCGTCGGCAATGACGGCATCTTCAATGGTCACTTGTGTCATGCGACGATTTTCAGGATCCATTGTTGTCTCCCATAATTGCTCAGGATTCATTTCACCGAGACCTTTGTAGCGTTGAATATAAATACCGCGATTGGCTTCTTTCATTAACCAGTCCATGACTTGATCAAAGCGGGATACATTTTCTATTCGCTCGCCTGTTTTGATATAGGCGGTATCCGTAAATAAGCCATCAAAGGCTTGATTCATCTCTAAAATATATTTGAATTCATTGGAGTGGAAAAAGTCTTTATCGAGTAACTGCACCGTGTCCACGCCATGCTGATTGCGAACAAGGCGGATAAACCAATCTGCACCTTCTGGCGTTTGCAGCTCGATAGTATAGCGGCGAGTACCATTGTATTTTTGATTTAGCAGCTCACTAACCGCCTGCATCCAGATAGCAATTTGTTCTGCTTTCGCATCATCAACACCGCCTTCGATATTTGATGGCATAAATAACATCTCATGCAAGACATCTTCATCATATAATCTAGCGATACGTTTGATGATATTTGTGGTGGCATTGTATTTTCTGGCAATATCTTCTAGCGTTTGCCCTGATACAGCGGGTGCATCTTTACTAAGGTGCAACTCGGCTTTATCAATTGCGATTTGCAGCAAATAGCTTTCTAGCTCTGCATCATCTTTCACATAAACTTCTTGCTTGCCTTTTTTGACTTTATACAAAGGTGGCTGAGCAATATAAATATGCCCACGCTCGACTAATTCATGCATTTGACGATAGAAGAAGGTTAATAGCAAGGTACGAATATGTGAGCCATCGACATCCGCATCGGTCATAATAATAATGCGGTGGTAGCGTAATTTATCAGGGTCAAATTCTTCTCTCCCGATGCCACAGCCTAAAGCAGTAATCAGTGTGCCTACTTCAGCCGAGCCAATCATTTTGTCAAAACGAGCTTTTTCTACATTTAGAATTTTACCCTTCAATGGCAAGATAGCTTGTGTACGTCGGTCTCGACCTTGCTTGGCAGAGCCGCCTGCTGAATCACCCTCCACTAGATAAATTTCAGAAAGTGCGGGGTCTTTTTCTTGGCAGTCTGCTAATTTACCCGGCAAGCCAGCGACATCTAATGCCCCCTTGCGGCGTGTCATTTCTCTCGCCTTGCGTGCCGCCATTCTTGCTCTTGCAGCATCAATCATTTTCATTGTAATGATTTTGGCTTCTTTAGGGTTTTCAATTAAGAATTCCCACAGCATTTCCGAGAGTGATGAATCCACAATACCCTTTACTTCTGAGGATACAAGCTTATCTTTGGTCTGCGATGAAAACTTAGGGTCAGGCACTTTTACTGATACAACGGCGGTCAAACCTTCACGGGCATCATCACCTGTGGTTGGTGTTTTTTCTTTTTTCGCCGTGCCTTCTGTGTCGATATATTTATTTAGGGTTCTGGTTAAACCTGCACGAAAGCCTGCTAAATGCGTACCACCATCTTTTTGTGGAATATTATTTGTGAAGCAGAAAATATTTTCCTGGTAGGTATCATTCCATTGCAAAGCCATCTCAACTGCTACACCATCTTTTTCTGCCTCAATATAAATCGTTTTTTCATGGATGGGTGTTTTATTGCGATTAAGGTGCTCGACAAAGGCATTAATGCCGCCATCATATTGATAAACTTTATCTTTGCCCTCTTCTCTATTGTCTTTTATATGAATATGAACACCTGAATTCAAAAACGCCAATTCTCTAAGGCGATTTGAGAGAGTGTCGAATGAGAATTCAGTGATGGTAAAAACTTCAGGACTCGGCCAGAAACGAATCATTGTGCCTGTTTTGTCGGTATCGCAAACCGCTTTTAGTGGAGCTTCGGGTACGCCTAATTTATAGGTTTGTTGATATTCTTTTCCTGCACGTCGAACCCTGAGTACCAGTTTTTCTGATAAGGCATTAACAACAGAAACACCGACACCGTGCAAACCACCTGAGACTTTGTAGGAGTTATCATCAAATTTACCGCCTGCGTGCAGAACTGTCATAATAACTTCAGCGGCTGAAACTCCCTCTTCCTCATGAATATCAACAGGAATTCCGCGACCATCATCCTCTACGCTCACTGAACCATCTTTGTGGATTGTGACATTGATTTCAGAACAATGCCCCGCCAACGCCTCGTCGATAGAGTTATCGACAACCTCGAATACCATGTGATGCAAACCGCTGCCATCATCGGTATCTCCGATATACATACCCGGGCGTTTTCTTACTGCATCCAAACCTTTTAGGACTTTGATACTGGATGAATCGTAATTTTGTTCTGCCATTCTTTTTATCCTTAATGCCTACTTATATGCTTTCAAACTCTCCATGTTTCACGTGAAACATAGTTTTTTCTATTGAATTTAAGTTGATGCCTTCCATGCCTTGCGGAGTGGTCGTCATAATAAGTTGTTGCTTGGTTTTAATTAATAAGTCGATTAGTCGCTGACGATTATTGTCATCAAGTTCAGCGGTTAAGTCGTCAATCGCTATTATACCTTTTTCTTGCTCATTTGTAGAGGCTGATGCACTTTGAGCAATTAATAGCAAAATCGAGAGGATTTTTAGTTGTCCGCGTGAGACGACTTGCGAGGCAATCACGCCATTGATGGATATTTTTAACTCCGAACGATGGATGCCATAGAAGGTTTTATGGCTTTTTATATCGTTATCTAGCCGTTGTTGATAAATTGCTTGCAAGGCATTTGTGTCATTTATATCAACATCGCTAGGAAAGCCTGTGCTGAGTTCAATATCAAGCTTGGCTCCATCCCATAAGCCATGCTGAATTTTTTTAATGTTGTTATTGAGTTCTTTTAAGGCGGCAATTCTGTATTGGTGGAGCGGTTGCTGCAAAGCAATCAACTGTTCTGTCCAATAAGGTAGTGCGTAACGCTGTGATGGGTCGCGTAGGCAAATATTCCGCTGGCGTAAAATGCGTTTGTATTGTTTCCAATGCTGATAAAAGTCTGGGTTCTGATAAAACGCAATCCAGTCAATAAATGCTCGCCGCAATGAAGGACCACCTGTAATCAAATTAACTGAATCAGGATGGATGATAGTAATAGGCGTTGCTTTGCTGAGTTCGGCTTGGTTTTTTATGTTTTGCTGGTTGATGCGGATTTGTGTTTGTTTGTTGTTTTTTTGTATGCCAACAGATAGTAGTTTGTCGCTGTTGTCCTGTTTGATTTTTGCATTACAGAGTATCGAGTCGGCATGGTGGGTAATGACTTCATTAATCCGTGAACTTCGATAAGAGCGACCGCGTGATAAAATGCAAAGGGCTTCTAATAAACTGGATTTTCCAGAGCCGTTATCGCCAAGAATGATATTAAATCGAGGGAAGAAGTTAAGTTGAGCTTGCTGAATAATGCGGCAGTGATGAACCGTGATTTGTTTAATCCACACTGCCGTAGCCTGTCACGCTATAGTTTGATTGGCATAACAATATAGCGAGTTGAGCCATCGTCTGGGTCATAGGCTAATACGCTGCTTTCTGGTGTATTTAAGCAGAGCATCATAGTATCGCCTTTTAAGTGATTAATTGCTTCGAGCAAATAGGTTACATTGAAGCCAATCTCAAAGTCATCGCCATTATAGTTAATATCAAACTCTTCAACCGCTGTTTCTTGTTCAGGGTTGTTCGATTCAATCACCATTAGGTTTCTATTGAAAGTTAGCTTAATACCTTTAAATTTTTCATTCGATAAAATCGAAACTCGTTGCAACGTATCACGAAGTTGCTGGCGGTCTAAAGTAAGCTCTGTCGCAAAGTTAACTGGCATTGCTCCCTTGTAATCAGGATAACGACCATCAATAAGTTTTGAGGTAAAACAAACATTATCGGTTTGTACTCGAATATGATTTCGACTGATTTGTAGAGTAATAGGTAAATCACGAGTACGATCAAGTAAGCGAGAAAGTTCTAACACACCTTTTCGTGGCAGGATAATTTGTTGTCTATTACCATTTTCAGCATTAACGCTAATATTGGGATTTTTATGATAAGCGAGGCGGTGACCATCCGTTGAAACCGTCGCTAAACCATCTTCTGTTAAGTCAAATAACATGCCATTAAGATAGTAACGCACATCTTGGTTTGCCATAGAAAATGCGGTTGCATCGAGGGCATATTTTAAATCTTTTTCTGCGATCTGGACTTCTTCATCAATATCAATTTGATCAAGCAAGGGAAATTCCTCTGCAGGAAGTGTGGCTAATTCAAAACGACTGCGAACGCCTTGAATAATTAATCGCTGATTCTGATTATTGCTAACGTCTAATGATAACAGTGTGTCACTAGGTAAAGCTTTACAAATATCAAGAAATTTGCGAGCAGGTACGGTAATACCTCCGTCTTCTTCGGCATCAAGTTCTACCTGTGTTGATAGCTCAATCTCAAGGTCTGTCCCCACTAGGGTTAATCTGCCATTTTTAGCTTGCAAAAGTATATTTTCAAGTACCTGATTAGTACTACGTTTTTCTACTGCTCCAATAACATTACTAATCAGTTTAAATAAAATTTCTCTAGAAATTGCGATTTTCATATCTAACTCATTATATGGTGGTTATCATTTATTAGTGCTTTTTGTTCTGCTTGGAGAAATCTAATCTAACTAATCAATGTACGTTGAAGAATTTGATAATCTTCAGCTAATCGATTGTCAGTTTTAATCAACTCTTTAATTTTTCGACAAGCATGTAGCACGGTTGTATGGTCTCTACCACCAAATTCATTACCAATCTCAGGTAAGCTATGGCTAGTTAATTCTTTAGACAATGCCATTGCCATTTGACGTGGTCGTGCAATTGAGCGAGTCCGCTTTTTTGAATCTAAATCCGATGTTCTAATATTATAATATTTTGCTACAATTTTTTTAATATTCGGCATCGTAACCATTCGATCTTGACTAGCAAGTTGATCACGCAAAGCATCTTGTACAAAATTGAGGTCAATATCGGTTTGATTTCTTAAGCGAACACTAGCGGCAATACGCTGCAGTGCTCCCTCTAAGTCACGAATATTGGAACGAAAGCGTTCAGCAATAAAAAAAGCAACATCATTAGGCAATTCAATACCTGCCTCTTCACCTTTTTTACGTAAAATAGCGACTCGAGTTTCTAGCTCTGGTGGTTCAACTTGCACAGTTAACCCCCAATTAAAGCGTGAGCGAAGGCGATCATCAATGCCTTCAACTTCTCGAGGAAAGCGGTCAGAGGTTAAAATAATTTGCTTTTGTCCTTCTAGTAAGGCATTAAAGGTATGGAAGAATTCTTCCATAGAACGCTCTTTTTTGGCAAAAAATTGAATATCATCAATTAGTAAGGCATCAACATTACGATAATAAGCTTTAAAACGATCAATCGTATTATTTCTTAAACCACTTACCATATCATTTACAAACTTTTCAGAGTGTAAATACAAAACTTTGGATTCAGGGCATTTATCTAAAATTGCGTTACCAATAGCATGTATTAAATGTGTCTTACCTAAACCGACACCACCATAAATAAATAATGGGTTATAGGCATGACCAGGATTATCACCAACTTGCATTGATGCAGCTCGTGCTAGTTGATTAGAATTACCTTCTATAAAATTATCAAATATCATCTTTTTATTAATATTACTGACAAACTCAATCTGTGTCACTCGCTGAGTTACTAACTCTAAAGTATGTACAGGCGATGTCGGTACAGGCTGTGGGGATGCAGAGTAGCCTTCAATAAATTGACGACTTGTTTGTTTGCTACTAATAGACTCTGTAGGAATTAAATCACTAGTACCAATCTGTAAAGTAACTTGATACTCAGGATCACTAGTTAGTGAACGAACAATAGCAACAACCTGTGTAATATAATTTTCATGAACATGGCTTAAAACAAATGGGTTAGGTGCAAGTAAAAGAAGCATTCGATCATATTCTTGTGGATGCAATGTTCGAAGCCAAGTATTAATATCTTGCTCAGAAAAATGATGTTCAAGCTGTTGTAAACATTGCTGCCAAAGCATGGAGGTTATTCCTATTATTTTGACTCGGGTATTTTAGTGAGTATGTTTAGCTTTATCAGCGTTAAGAGGCAAGCATCGTCTCCACTTACTAATTTTATACGGAATATTGAAGAATATAGAGTGCTGCAGTATTGAATGCTGATATTGTTGCTAGGAACTTAACTTATCCGAAATAACATACATCTGTCTATAATTGATAGTAAGCAGTTTCCTTTTACAAAAACATTACTTCTGATTTCTGACAATACTTTTGCAACTATCACTAATACACTTTAAAAGAACCTTCGAATAAACAAGTGTCCTTTGTTGGAAAATTATTAAGCTAACGAAGATTTAACATTATAGATAAATTGAAGTTATAAAAAAAAAAAAAAAGCAATCAACTATATATCTTTTATACTCAATAATTATCTTATATTATTGATATATAATAAATTATTTTGTCTTATTACTATTTTAGATAGAGGCTATTATAAAATTTCATATGTTAGTAAGGTTTACATTAAATTAGACTTCTAATGAATATTAGTCATATTTTATATTGACATGTAAACTTGCATGAATTAACTTGCCCGTCCATTTTCAGTAATGTTTTTGTGTTTGTTTTATAAGGCAAGAAATATTTTAGGCTCAAATTTTAATCGGTAAAGGGTAATGAAAAGAACATTCCAACCTAGTAATCTAAAACGTGCACGTACTCATGGCTTCCGTAAGCGTATGAGTACGGTTGGTGGTCGTCGTGTAATCAATGCTCGTCGTGCAAAAGGTCGTGCTCGTTTAACACCTGCACACCACTAATATATTGGTTCAGATGTTGTCTGCATCATTTTCGCGAGAATTACGCTTACTTGATGCCAAGCAATACAAATATGTGTTTAGCAAAGCACGTCGCTTTGGAAATGCTAACTTTACATTGCTTGTTAGGTTTAATACAGAAGAACATTCACGCTTAGGTCTCGCTATTGCAAAGAAGGCGGTAAAGCGAGCCACTGACCGCAATCGAATAAAACGAATTATTCGTGAAAGCTTTCGGCACATGCAACATGATTTACCAAATATAGATGTTGTTGTCATGTGCCGAACATCAGCGGCTTCATTAGACAAAGCAACAATGCGTCATCAGCTTGATAAGCAATGGTCGTATATTAGTCGAAAAATGACGAATTCTATTACACAGGTTCAATAATATCGTACCCGTATAATTTATGACGGATGCAGATAGCAATTTTAGGAAAACTCAATATTTTATGAGTTTCACACTCCATCATCATTCATATAGCAGATGTAAATCATGGAATCTCAACGCCCTTTTCTATACCTCACACTTGTTTTTGTTCTTTTCTTAATTTGGACAAACTGGCAGCAAGCTCATGCTCCTAAACCAGTAGCACAACAAACGGTTACTAATTCGCAAAGCAGTAATACTCATAATAGTAATATTGCCGACACGGAAGAAGCCGTTCCAGATATTGCCATGCCAAAAAGTGCAACAGCTAGTACAAATGATCTATCAAACTCAGCACAGCTTGATACCAAGGCAAAAACAATCCATGTTAAAACAGATGTTTTAGATTTATTGATTAGCACACAAGGCGGTACAATCATCCAAGCAGATTTGCCTAAATACTCTGTTAGCTTGGATAAGCCTGATCATGCAGTGCGGATTTTAAATTTAAAAGAAAAAGGTTATGCTGCTCAAGCAGGTTTAATTTATACTGCAAATACGACTGAAGAAGATAAAGCAAACCTAGCACCCAATCATAATACAGTATATACAGCTGAAAAACTCAACTATCAAATGGATAGTGATCGTCTAGTTGTACCATTAACTTGGACAAATGGGAATGGTATTCGTGTTACAAAACAATTTACTTTCACAAAAGGCTCATATGTCGTTGATGTGGAGGATATTATTGATAACCAATCCAATCAAACCTGGGTAGGTTATGAATATCGTCGCCTAAGGCATGCTCCAATTGATAGTTCAGCTGGTTCAATATTAGGTATTCATTCATATATTGGTCCTGCTTATTATAATGAAAAGTATATAAAATATCCGTTTGACAAAATGCAGGATGAACCAATTAAAGCAACTGTTATTGGTGGATGGATCGCTATGCTAGAGCATTATTTTATTAGTGCCTGGATTCCACAACAAAATGACAAAAATGAATATTTTTCTAAAGTTTATGATAAAAATGGGCTTATTAGTAGTTATACTATTGGCACATCAACACCAATAAAACAAATTCCTAGTGGAACAAGTGATAGTTTTAAAAGCCAATTTTATGTTGGTCCTAAAGACCAAAAGATATTAAGTGAATTAGCTGAAGGTTTAGATTTAACCGTTGATTATGGTGTCTTGAGTTTTATCGCAAAACCTATATTTTGGCTATTAAAAGTATTCCACAGTATTCTAGGAAACTGGGGATGGGCAATTATTTTTGTCACCTTAACGATTAAGATTCTTTTCTTCTACCCATCAGCCGTAAGCTATAAATCAATGGCTCGAATGAAAAAGCTAACCCCTCAACTAAAATCTATAAATGAGCGTTATAAAAATGACCCTCAAGGCAAGCAAAAAGCTATGATGGCGTTGTATAAAAAGGAAAAGGTCAACCCACTAGGTGGATGTTTGCCGATGCTAATCCAGATTCCAGTCTTCATGGGCTTATATTGGGTATTAATGGAAAGCGTCGAACTACGCCAAGCACCTTGGATTCTTTGGTACAAAGACTTATCTGTCATGGATCCAACCTTTATTCTACCATTATTAATGGGAGTAACGATGTGGTTTCAGCAAAAACTTAATCCAACACAATTAGACCCTACTCAGCAAAAAATATTCCAATGGATGCCTGTTATCTTTACCGTAATGTTCCTATGGTTCCCTGCTGGGTTAGTGCTTTACTGGCTAACAAATAACCTATTGTCCATTGCCCAACAATGGTATATCAACAATAAAATTATTGGCAAAAATGAAATCAGCCTGACTAGCTAGTTAAATTTACCATTATGCAATCTTCATCCGACACCATCGCAGCCGTGGCAACACCGTCTGGACGCGGTGGAGTCGGTATTATCCGAGTATCAGGAGAGACTGCTCCTGACATTGCTAAAGCCATTTTAGGCAAGCTCCCTAAAGCTCGCTACGCACTCCATACTGAATTTAAAGATGCCGACGGCTCAACGCTGGATGATGGTGTAGCGATTTACTTCCCTGCCCCCCACTCATTCACAGGCGAGCATGTACTAGAGCTACAAGGGCATGGCGGGCAAGTTGTATTAGATATGCTACTCAAACGCTGTGTGCAACTTGGAGCAAGAATTGCCAGACCTGGGGAATTCTCAGAGCGAGCCTTTATCAATGACAAGCTCGACCTAGCTCAAGCAGAAGCCATTGCTGACTTAATCGACAGTGCCTCAGAAGAAGCTGCCAAATCTGCCCTACGCTCATTGCAAGGTGATTTCTCAAAGCTCATCAATGACTTACTCCAGCAACTCATTGAATTACGGGTTTATGTCGAAGCCGCCTTAGACTTCCCTGAAGAAGAAATAGATTTTCTAGCGGATACGACCGTCACGGATCGTCTTGATCAGATTAAATCCTCGCTTAATTCACTATTTGCCCAAGCCAAACAAGGCAGTCTATTGCGTGACGGCATGAATTTAGTCATCGCAGGTCGCCCAAATGCAGGAAAATCCAGCCTGCTCAATGCCCTATCAGGCAATGAAGTCGCCATTGTTAC
>JALWYT010000309.1 GCA_026992705.1 Thiotrichaceae bacterium | reverse complement strand
CACACGGTGTATTGCGACTCATTTTAGAAATGGATGGTGAGGTAATCCAACGAGCTGATCCTCATATCGGTTTATTGCATCGTGGTACAGAAAAATTAGCTGAATCTAAAATCTATAGCCAAAGTATCGGTTATATGGATCGCCTAGATTATGTCTCCATGATGGTTAATGAGCATGGTTATATTCTAGCCATTGAAAAAATGCTAGGTATCCAGCCGCCAATCCGTGCTCAATATATTCGTACCATGTTTGATGAAATCACGCGAATTCTAAATCATTTACTTTGGTTGGGGGCTCATGCTCTCGACGTTGGGGCAATGACCATGTTCCTTTACGCTTTCAGAGAGCGTGAAGATTTAATGGATGCTTATGAGGCAGTATCAGGGGCAAGACTTCACGCTAGCTACTACCGTGTTGGTGGTGTTTATCGTGATTTGCCAGACAGTATGCCGAAGTATGAAAAAAATCGCTGGAATACAGAGGCAGAGGTTAAGCGTCTAAATGCTAATCGCGAAGGTTCATTATTAGACTTTTTAGAAGATTTTACGGAGCGTTTCCCGGGTTATGTGGATGAATATGAAACTCTACTTACCGATAACCGTATTTGGAAACAGCGTTTAGTTGATATTGGTATCGTTTCCCCTGACCGAGCTAAACAGCTAGGTTTGACGGGAGCAATGTTGCGTGGTTCAGGGGTTGAGTGGGATATTCGCAAAAAGCAACCTTATGCCGCTTACGATAAAGTAGATTTTGATATTCCTGTCGGCACAAATGGCGATAGCTATGATCGTTATTTGGTCAGGGTTGAAGAAATGCGTCAGTCCAATCGCATTATTAAACAATGTATTGATTGGCTGCGTAAAAACCCCGGTGATGTGTTATTAGATGATCATAAAATCACCATGCCAAAGCGTGATGCGGTAAAAGGAGATATGGAATCCCTAATCCATCACTTTAAATTGGTGACAGAGGGCTTTTGTTTACCTGAAGGAGAGGCTTATGCAGCCGTTGAGCATCCTAAGGGTGAATTTGGTTGTTATATTGTTTCTGATGGGGCAAACAAACCATATCGCTTAAAAATTCGTGCCCCAGGTTTTGCACATTTGTCAGCGATGGATGAAATGGCAAAAGGGCATATGTTAGCAGACGTGGTAACGATTATTGGTACACAGGATATTGTATTTGGAGAGGTGGATCGCTAATGACTGATAAAAGCATATTAAGTGATCATGAGCGTAAAGAGATTGACCACTGGCTAGCCAAGTACCCTGAAGACCAAAAACAGTCTGCTCTGCTCGGTGCATTGCGAGCAGTGATGCACGAAGATCACTATATTTCTGATGAAAAAATCGCTGCGGTTGCTGATTATTTGGGGCTTCCCAAAATTGCGGTTTACGAAGTTGCGAGTTTCTATTCCATGTTTGAATTGGATGAAAAAGCAGCCGCTAAACACAGCATATCTGTTTGTACCAATGTTTCCTGCATGTTGCGAGGCTCCGATAAAATCGTAGAGCATATTGAAAAGAAACTCGGTATTAAAATGGGGGAAACCACCAAAGATAAAAAATTCTATTTCAAAATAGAAGAAGAATGTTTAGCCGCTTGCTCAGGAGCACCGATGATGCAAGTTGATCATGTGTATTACGAAAATCTTACGACAGAAAAAGTCGATGAGATTTTGGACGGATTGGAGTAGGGCACATGGCAAATCAAGTTTGTTTTAATACACGAAAATATGGTGATGAATCGCATACGCTAGAAAACTACATCAAAGAAGGTGGTTATGAAGCGTGGAAGAAAATCATCGCAGAAAAGACCGACCCAAACGATATTATTGAAGAAGTCAAAGAATCAGGCTTGCGTGGTCGAGGCGGAGCGGGCTTCCCAACAGGCATGAAATGGAGCTTTATGCCCAAAGATATGCCCGGGCAAAAATATATTGTTTGTAATTCGGATGAATCTGAACCGGGTACTTGTAAAGACCGCGAAATTTTAATGTATAACCCCCATGCCTTAGTTGAAGGGATGGCAATTGCTGCTTATACCATCGGTGCAACGGTGGGTTATAACTATATGCGTGGCGAGTTTATGGACTTGCCTTTCAAACGCTTTGAAGCCGCTTTGAAAGAGGCTTATGCAGAAGGTTTGCTCGGTAAAAATATTCAAGGCTCAGGGATTGATGTTGATTTATATGGTTCACTCGGTGCAGGAGCCTATATTTGCGGTGAAGAAACCGCATTGCTTGAGTCTTTAGAGGGCAAAAAAGGACAACCACGTTTCAAACCACCATTCCCTGCAAGTTACGGTTTATATGGTCGTCCAACAACCATTAATAATACGGAAACCTTATCCTCTATCCCTGTTATTATGCGAAAAGGGGGAAAATGGTTTAATGATTTAGGCGTGGAAGGTTCGGGCGGTGAAAAGCTATTTTCCATGTCAGGGCATCTTAATAATCCCGGTAACTTTGAAATTCCAATGGGTACACCTTTTCCAGAGTTATTAGAAATGGCGGGTGGTGTGCTAAACGGCAATAAGTTAAAAGCGGTCATCCCCGGTGGCTCTTCTGTGCCAGTTGTGCCGGGGAATGTCATGATGGGCTTGACAATGGACTATGACACGATTCAAAGAGCGGGTTCATATTTAGGCTCAGGTGCGGTGATGGTCATGGATGAAACAACCGATATGGTTAAAGTATTACAGCGTATTTCACGCTTTTATCATTCAGAATCTTGCGGGCAATGTACGCCATGCCGTGAAGGAACAGGTTGGCTGCATCGCATGTTGACTCGCATTATAGAAGGTGATGGGCGACCTGAGGATATTGATCGCCTAGATGATGTTGCTCGTAAAATTGAAGGTAGAACGATTTGTGCTTTAGGTGATGCAGCGGCTATGCCAGTTTGGAGTTTTATTAAGCACTATCGTGAAGAATTTGAACACTACGTCAAATATGGGCGTAGCATGGTAGAGGGGGCGTAGGCAAGATGAGTGAAACCGTCACAATCGAAGTCAACGGTAAATCCATAGAAGCCAAAGCAGGTTCTATGTTGATTGAAGTGACCGATGCCAATGATATTGAAATCCCTCGCTTTTGTTATCACAAAAAGCTGTCAATCGCCGCAAATTGTCGGATGTGTTTGGTAGAGGTTGAAAAATCACCCAAGCCTTTACCTGCTTGTGCAACGCCAATTATGGATGGCATGAAAGTTTGGACACGCTCACCTGCAGCACTTGCTGCTCAGCAAGCCACAATGGAGTTTTTATTAATCAATCATCCATTGGATTGCCCCATTTGCGACCAAGGTGGTGAGTGTGAATTGCAAGACGTTTCAATGGCTTACGGCAGTGATAAATCACAATATACCGAAGTCAAGCGTATTGTGATGGACAAAAATATCGGTCCATTAATTGCAACCGATTTAACCCGCTGTATTCAATGTACTCGCTGTGTGCGTTTTGGTGAAGAAATTGCGGGTATGCGAGAGATGGGCATGATTGGTCGTGGTGACCGTGAACATATTGCCACCTTTGCGGAACAATGTGTAAGCTCAGAATTATCAGGCAATGTTGTTGATGTTTGCCCTGTGGGTGCATTGACAATGAAGCCTTCTCGTTACAAAGCAAGAGCATGGGAGATTTTGCAGACAGCTTCAATCGCAGCCCATGATTCAGTTGGCTCAAATGTTTATCACCACACCTTCCGCAATCAAGTCATGCGTACCATTCCGAAAGAGAATGATGCTGTTAATGAATGTTGGATTTCAGATCGTGATCGCTTTAGCTATGAAGGCTTGTACAGTGATGAGCGGCTAGAACAGCCCATGCTTAAGAAAAATGGCGAGTGGCAAGTTGTTAGCTGGGATGAAGCTTTAGAGACAACCGCTAAAGTCTTGCAAGACTGTGATAAAGACAGTGCTGCGGTACTTGCATCGCCCAATGCGACACTGGAAGAATTGTATTTATTACAGAAATCCATGCGAGCGATTGGTATTAATCATATTGACCATCGTTTGCGTCAGTGTGATTTTTCTGATCAAGAAAATGCCCCGATGTTCCCTTGGTTAGGGGTAAGTTTAGAGGAATTAGAAACGCAAAATGCTGTGCTATTAGTGGGTTCTAATATCCGCTATGAACAGCCAATGGCAAATCATCGCCTTCGCAAAGCCGTGTTGAAGGGTGCTAAGGTGATGACGGTGAATCCGTATCGCATAGAATTTAACTATGATGTTGCTGAGCAGTGTGTTAGCAGCGTCAGTGAAATGCTAGATAATCTAGCGGCGATTGCTAAGGCAAGTGGTGATGTGCCAGCAGCATTTGCAGATGTGGAAGTCAGTGAACAGGCACAGGCAATTGCCGATGAATTGAAATCAGCCGAGCAGGGAATTATCTTGCTCGGCAATATCGCAACCCAGCATCCTGCTTATGCCAGCTTATGTAGTTTGGCAAATACAGTGAGTCAGAATACAGGGGCTAAAGTCGGCTTTTTAGCGGAGGCGGCGAATACAGCCGGTGCGTGGATGGCAGGTGTTGTACCGCATCGTATTGAAGCCGGTCAGGCAGCAGGAACCGTAGGCAAAAGCCTTGATGAAATGCTTGATGGTTCAACAAAGACCTTTGTATTGCTAGGCGTAGAGACTGAATATGACTGCGATAATCCACAGCAAGCTCAAGCTGCCTTATCTGCAGCAGACAATGTGATTGCGATTAGCTCGTATGCCAATGTTAAATTAAAAGAACACGCCACTATTTTATTACCTGCTTCGCAAACGGTTGAAACTTCAGGTACTTTCGTCAATATGGAAGGACGATTCCAAAGTTTTATGGGGGCTGCAAAGTTACTGGGTGATGCTCGTCCAACATGGAAGATTTTGCGTGTGCTTGGCAATATGCTGGATGTTGCTGGCTTTGATTATATGAGTTCGGAAGAAGTGCGTGATGAAGTCAAGGCTGCAGTTGAGACTGTGGGTGAATATAGCAATACAACGGAACGAGCAGAACCAGTCGCAATGGCGAGTACAAAAAATTTGCAAAGAATTGGTGCAGTACAAATGTATTCTTGCGATGCGGTTGTTCGACGAGCAAGAGCCTTACAGCAAGCAGCAGGTGAGTCGCGTCGTGTGGTTAGTATGAATTCAGCCGATGTTAAACGTTTAGGTTTGGAGACTGACAGTTCGGTTTCCGTTTCACAAGGTGATTCTTCAGTGCTAATGGGCTTGCAAGTGGATGATAATATCCCTGTGGGCAGTGTATTGATTCCTGCGGGAACGAATAAATCAGCTGAATTAGGTTCTGCCTTCGGCTCAGTCGAAATAAGCAAAGGGTAATAGAATAATGGATAGCTTGATTGCAATTTGGAATAGCTTACCAGCAGAATTAACAACGGTAATTGTTATTTTGTTAAAAATCGTTGCTATTGTATTGCCGCTAATTTTAGCGGTTGCTTATACAACCTATGCCGAACGTAAAGTCATTGGTTATATGCAAATTCGTTTAGGTCCTAACCGTGTTGGTCCTAAAGGTTGGTTACAGCCTATCGCAGATGTGATTAAGTTGATGTTTAAAGAAGTGATTTTGCCAGAACGGGCTAATCGCTTTGTGTTTTATTTTGCTCCTATTTTAGTATTAGCTCCTGCCTTAGTTGCATGGTCAGTTATGCCATTTTTTGATGGCGGTGTATTAGCGAATATCAACGCAGGCTTGCTATTTATTCTTGCGATTACCTCCTTAGATGTGTTTGGTGTTATTTTGGCAGGTTGGGCATCTAACTCAAAATACGCCATGTTGAGTGCCATGCGGGTCGGTGCTCAAGTGGTTTCCTATGAAATTGCGATGGGCTTCGCCTTAGTCGGTGTATTAATGGCATCGAATAGCCTGAATTTAACCGATATTGTTCATGCTCAAGCAGGCGGTATTACGCATTGGTTTGTTTGGTCGTTATTTGGTTTATTCCTTGTTTACTTTATTTCAGGTGTGGCAGAAACTAATCGTGCCCCATTTGATGTGGCAGAAGGTGAATCAGAAATTGTTGCGGGTTTCCATGTCGAGTATTCAGGTATGGCATTTGCTTTATTCTTCCTTGCTGAATATGCCAGCATGATTTTAATATCAGCTTTAACTTCATTGATGTTTTTAGGAGGGTGGTTATCTCCTTTTGAAGGTAGCTTCTTAATAGATATTCCTGTAATTGGCACATTTTTTGATAATGGTTTTCATTGGTTTATTTTAAAAACCATGGTGTTCTTGTTCTTCTATCTATGGTTTAGAGCGACTTTCCCACGCTATCGTTATGATCAAATTATGCGATTAGGTTGGAAAATTTTGATACCCGTTACTTTGGTTTGGATATTTGGTGAAATGATTGCCATCGGTTTGGGCTGGACACCTTGGAGTTAGCATGATTGATTTTATAAAACACCAAATTAAAACATTTAGCTTATTTGAGTTATTGCAAGGTTTGAGCGTTACTGGCAAATATTTCTTTAAACGCAAAATCACTGTGCAATACCCTGAGCAGAAAACCCCACAATCACCTCGTTTTCGGGGGCATCATGCTTTGCGGCGTTATGAAAATGGTGAGGAGCGTTGCATTGCTTGTAAATTATGTGAAGCAACCTGCCCTGCTTTAGCGATTACTATTGAATCAGAAGAACGGGCAGATGGTACACGCCGTACAACTCGTTATGATATTGATATGTTTAAGTGTATTTACTGTGGCTTCTGTGAAGAGGCTTGTCCAGTAGATGCCATTGTTGAGACACGAGAATTTGAATATCACTTTGAGAGCCGAGAAGGCAGTGTAGCAACGAAAGAAATGTTACTCGCATTCGGTGATAAACACGAAGCACAAATTGCGAAAGATAGAGCGATAGAAGCCGCGTATCGCTAGTTCTGAAACCAACGAGATTAAAACTCCATGACATTTGAACTGATTATTTTTTACATATTCTCTGGTATTTTAGTGACTGGGGCATTAGGTGTTGTGCTGGTACGCAATCCCGTTTATGCAGCATTGTTTTTAATCCTGTCGTTTTTTACCAGTTCAGCGATCTGGCTGATGCTGGAGGCTGAGTTTTTAGGCATTACACTGGTGTTAGTGTATGTCGGTGCGGTCATGGTGTTGTTCTTATTCGTGATTATGATGCTGGACATCAATATGGATCCTTTGCGAGAAGGCTTTGTAAAAATGATGCCTTTTGCTGCCATTGTCGCCATTATCTTTGCGGGTGAGATTGTATTGGTGATGACTTCAGGTAGTTTCGATTTTAATCATGCGGTTGCTCATGCTGTGGACTATAGCAATACCAAAGAAATTGGCTCGAAGCTTTATACTGAATATGTGTATCCCTTTGAAATTGCAGCGGTGATTTTGGTGGTTGCGATTATTGCGGCAATTACGCTGACATTACGTCGTCGTGAAGGTGTTAAGCATCAAGTCCCCGCAAAGCAAATCCGTACTAGGCGTAATGAGCGTGTGCGTCTTGTGAAAATGCCTGCTGAAAAAAGAGTTGGAGAATAGCCAATGATTACACTGTCACACTTTCTGATTCTTGGGGCATTGCTTTTTTCGATCAGCATTGCAGGGATGTTTTTAAATAGAAAAAATATTCTGATTTTATTGATGTGCATTGAGTTAATGTTGCTTGCCGTCAATATCAATTTTATCGCCTTTTCTCATTATCTAAATGATATTAACGGGCAGATATTTGTCTTCTTTATATTAACGGTTGCTGCGGCAGAGGCGGCAATTGGCTTGGCGATTTTAGTCGTACTCTTTAGAAACCGTCGTACGATCAATGTACAAGATCTTGATGAGATGAAGGGGTAAAGCGTGGAAAATATTTATCTTGCAATTCCTCTTTCAGCATTAGTAGGTTCGATACTAGCTGGATTATTTGGGCGTTATCTTGGGCGAATGCTATCACATATGGCAACAATACTCGGTGTAGGTATTGCTTTTATTTTATCAATTATCGTGTTTAATCATATTGTTATTGATGGTAACACATTTAATGGAGCTGTTTATACATGGGCTGAAATTGAAGGTATCAAGTTTCAGATAGGTTTTATGATTGATAATTTGACAGCAATGATGATGCTTGTTGTCACTTTTGTTTCTTTGATGGTACATATTTATACCATTGGCTATATGCACGATGACCCCGGTTATCAACGCTTCTTTAGCTATATTTCCCTGTTTACTTTCTCAATGCTTATGCTGGTTATGTCGAATAACTTTATGCAGTTATTCTTTGGCTGGGAAGCAGTGGGTTTAGTGTCCTATTTATTGATTGGTTTCTGGTTTAAAAAGGAAACCGCAATTTTTGCTAATATGAAAGCCTTTTTAGTCAACCGTGTGGGGGATTTCGGCTTTTTACTCGGTATTGCAGCAATTTATAGTTATTTCGGCACATTGGATTATGTCGAAGTCTTTAAACAAGTCCCTGCATTGCTTGATACGCAAATCAGCATTATTCCGGGTGAGCAATGGTCATTGATGACAGTCATTGCAATTTCTCTCTTTATCGGGGCAATGGGTAAATCGGCTCAAGTGCCTTTGCATGTTTGGCTGCCTGATTCGATGGAAGGTCCTACGCCAATCTCTGCATTGATTCACGCTGCAACAATGGTCACAGCGGGTATCTTTATGGTCTCGCGGATGTCTCCCATCTTTGAAATGTCGGATACTGCACTTAGCTTTATCTTAGTTATTGGTGCAATCACCGCCTTCTTTATGGGCTTGATTGGCATGATCCAAAATGACATTAAGCGAGTGGTTGCATACTCAACACTATCGCAACTCGGTTATATGACGGTTGCTTTAGGAGCATCTGCCTATAGTGCGGGTTTGTTCCACTTAATGACTCATGCTTTCTTTAAAGCCTTATTATTCTTAGCAGCTGGTTCGGTGATTATCGCTATGCACCATGAGCAAGATATTCGTAAGATGGGCGGTTTGAAGAAATATATGCCGATTACTTATTGGACTTCATTAATTGGTTCATTGGCATTAATTGGCTTCCCCGGTTTAGCTGGTTTCTTCTCAAAAGATTCCATTATCGAAGCGGTACATGCTGCCGATTTGCCCGGTGCTGAGTTTGCTTATTGGATGGTATTGCTTGGTGTATTTGTCACCGCATTCTACAGCTTCCGCATGTTCTTCTTGGTATTCCATGGCGAAGAGCGTATGGATGATCACACGAAGCATCACTTAAAAGAATCACCTTTAGTAGTCACTATTCCATTACTTGCTTTGGCGATTCCATCCGTATTCGCGGGTTACTTTATTGATCCTATTGTGGTCGGTGATTTCTTCAAAGGCGTTGTTTTTGTTGATGAATCACATAAGGCAATTGAAGAAATTGCTCACCATTATCATGAGCATGGCTTAGGCGGCTTTATTCTGCACGGCTTGATGGCTCCACCATTCTGGTTATCTATGGCGGGCTTAGTTTCTGCTTGGTATATCTATATGAAAAATCAATCTATTGCAGATTGGGCATACCAAAAATTCCGCTGGTTACATACGTTGCTGGATAATAAATACTATGCCGATGATTTCAATCAGACTGTCTTTGCAGGTGGTGCATTAGGCTTGGGTAAAGCCTTGTGGAAATTAGGTGATCGTTTTGTGATTGATGGCTTAGTGGTCAATGGTTCAGCCAAAGTAATTGGCTTCTTCTCAAGCATTATTCGTCATGTGCAAACAGGTTATATGTATCACTATGCTTTTTCGATGATATTAGGCGTGTTAGCCATTCTTAGTTGGTTTATTTTTGGTAATAAGGGGTAACAGCAATGGAAATATTTACTGACTGGCCTCTACTGAGCTTAGTTATTTGGTTACCCATTATCGGTGGCTTAATCGTACTGGCTTTAGGTGACAAATTTGGTGCAAAACCTGCTGCATTCATCGTTGCTTTTGTTACCTTTTTAGTGAGCATCCCGCTTTATACCAATTTTTCTCCTGAGACTGCGGATATGCAGTTTTTGGAACAAAAAGAATGGATTCCATCGTTTAATATTTTTTACTACTTAGGTGTTGATGGTATTTCAATGCCATTGATTCTATTAAATACCTTTATGACTGTTTTAGTGGTAGTCGCAGGCTGGGAAGTCATAAAAGATCGCGTTGCTCAATATATGGCAGCATTCTTGATTATGTCGGGCTTGGTTAATGGTGTATTTGCGGCTCAAGATGCCATTCTATTCTATGTATTCTTTGAGGCAATGCTGATACCCATGTTCATTGTCATTGGGATTTGGGGTGGATCTAATCGCGTATATGCCACAATCAAATTCTTCTTATATACCTTCTTTGGCTCAGTATTTATGCTGGTGAGTTTAATCTACCTCTATCATGTTGGTGCGGATAGAGTAGGCATGGGAAGTTTTTGGCTTGCTGATTTATATAAGCTAAAGCTTACCATGATAGAGCAAGTGCTAATCTTCTTGTCATTTTTACTTGCCTTTGGTGTAAAAATTCCAATGTGGCCAGTACATACATGGTTGCCTGATGCTCACGTTGAAGCTCCAACGGGTGGTTCTGTCATATTAGCCGCGATTATGTTAAAGATTGGTGGTTATGGTTTCTTGCGTTTCTCACTACCCATTACGCCTGATGCTTCTTTAGCCTTGGATTGGTTAATTGTATTAATGTCCTTAACGGCAGTGGTTTATATTGGTTTTGTTGCAATTGTACAGACTGATATGAAGAAGCTAGTTGCTTATTCATCCATTGCACACATGGGCTTTGTAACACTAGGTATTTTCTTGATTTATCCTATTTATCGTGCAACCGATAGCTTTGATGGTGCGGAGCTTGCGATGCAAGGCGGTATGGTGCAAATGGTATCGCACGGTTTTATCTCAGGAGCGATGTTCCTTGCCATTGGGGTTTTATATGACCGTATGCATACACGTGAAATAGCAGCCTATGGTGGTGTAGCAAATAAAATGCCTGTTTTTGCTGCCTTCTTTGTTTTGTTTGCAATGGCAAATACCGGTTTACCTGGGACTTCAGGTTTTGTTGGTGAATTTATGGTAATCCTCGCGAGCTTTAAAGCAAACTTCTGGATGGCTTTCTTAGCAGCTACAACATTAATTGTG
>JALWYT010000308.1 GCA_026992705.1 Thiotrichaceae bacterium | reverse complement strand
TTGAATAACTAAAGATAAACACCATTGGATTTGCTGAAAACACAGATATTAATGACGCGAGAAGAAGGAAATCAGCTTATTTTCTTCTTCTGCTTCGTATTGTTTTGTTGATTTGATTGGTGTTTTTAATTCTTCAATATTATCTGTCGTAGTTTTTACATCTATTTCTTTATTCGTTATTATTTCTTCAATATCTTGCTTCTCCTTTGAGCTGATAGCTTTTAAACCATAAAGCACATCTTGTGTTTCAGTGATACCCTGTTTTAAATCAGCACACAATTCGGACGTTTCTTCTAAGGTTTTTGTCATAATTTCAACACGGTTCAGTTCTAAGCTTTCAAGTTGCTTAGTAACTTTTTCAGTGAGTTGTTGTGCTTCTTGATCACAAGCTTTTAGTTTTTCAACAACTTGCCTACTATCCTCTAAGTCTGCTTGTAATTCTTTTCTTGCTAAGTCAGAGCTAGCAAATATATTTTCAAATCGCTCATAACTTTGTGCTTCATAATCTTCCATCGTTGTAGAGAACTTTTTAAAAGCACTCTCTGCATCCTGATGATATTTTTGTAAATGTTGTAAAAGTTGATTTGATTCATTCAAAGTAGCTTCTAAGGCTTTTCGTACATGTGTTGATATATGATTATTTTCTTTCTGAGCTGCTGCTTGTTCCTCATAATTCTTAACCAATTTCTTAATAAATTGCTGAGCCATCATTTCTTGTTCTTTCAATCTCTCCATACTGTTATCAACACGAGTTAGACTAGCACCTAAGCTACTGCGAATACGTTGTACTGTGTCCACTGTTTCTTCTAGTTGATCATCCCAATAATTTTGTACTTGATTTAAACGTCTACCAATACTGTCACTAGCTTGTTGCAAATCACGTTCATGAGATTGCAAACTTTCAGTAATATGTTCTAAATTTTCTGCTTTTTCTTCTGCAGCCGATTGAAGTTGATCAAGCATTTCATAACGCTGTTGTAATTTACCAACTAAACCTGATGCAGTTTTTTCATATTCATATAGTTTCATTAACGATTGATTAGCTGCTTTACGTTTTTGTTTTAAATCTTCTGATATCTTTTGAGCAAATTTTCGACTTTTCGCACTGGAAGATATAGTTGAAAATAAAGAAAATAATATCACCATAAGTGCTATAGCAATCACAGCAATTGCTATGGCTTCTAGAATCATTGAAAAATAGCTGACATGATTATAGTTTGTATTACTTAGGTAGCTAGAGATTCCTATACCAGCAATTTCAAATGATAGAATACTAATTAAAAGTAAAACTAAAATTCCACCTGTTATTCGTGTTGATGTCATGAATCTACTCTTATTTAAATTTGTAATCTGTCTTATGTTTATTCTAATACATTTCAGGTTTTTCAACAGGGTTTAGAGAAAAAAGATCCATAAAGGTTCAAATCTTTAGTCGATTATTCATTACGATATGTTATTTTGAGCCTACTACGTTCTGATTTTCTTTTTAACAGATAAGCTCTACCGACTCCTGTAACTGCATTCGTTAAGCGTTTAGCTTGTAAACCTTCACCAGTATAAATGTCTAGTCTTGTTGTACCTTTGATTGCTCCACCTCGGTCTTGAGGAAATAATAAACGCCATTCTTTAGTAATAATTTTACCTTTATTATTCCTTATTGGAATTTCAGCTAAAAGTATTGAGCCAAATGGAATATGACTAGTATCAACAGCAACTGTATGTCCCGCAATTAATGGCTGACCTGAGGCTGTTTTGCGAGTATTTTTATATTGAGCTAGACTAAAAAAAATGAATCTTGGGTTTACTGAAAGCACTTCTTTTATCCTTTCAGGATGATTTTCTAACCATTTACGCATGGCGTTACTGGAAGGCGATGAGATATAACCCTTGCGGTACATATAGCGAGCAACACTAACAAATTCTTTTGCTGTCTTTGCTGTAAAGTGTAAATCCACAACATCTCCATTTTCAAACGATAATATACCAGAGCCTTGAACCTGAGCCTGATAATATCCAATAGGGTCATTAGTCCACGCAATTTCCAAACCTTTTCCACGTAAGATACCATCAAAAACTTCACGTCGTGTCGGTAAGTATCCTGATGGAGCAGCATAAATAGGATAGCGATACGAATGACTAGGGTAGCGTCTAGCAGAAATAAAAGGTGTGAAGTATCCAGTGTATTTGACTTTACCTATGCGAGTATCTAACTCATGCAGTTCAAAATTATCAGCAAGGCTTTGTGATCCATAAGAATCAAACCAATGTAATAAGGCTTTGGCAGTATCTAATAATTCTTTTTGTCCAATATTGTAAGAAACATAATGAAATGTTTTGTTGTAAGTAGAGTAAGAACGTAAATAATTAATTTGACTAATAATTCCTTGACGTGTAGCACTGTTCTTTTTCACACAATAATCAGGCAAATATCGAGCTGATTTTACATAACACAATGGATTATTCTTTTTATACGTAGAAATACGGCTATGCCGAGGAGCTTCCCAATGAGTTCGTGGTTTAGTATAGTATGGTGAACTTTTGAATACCATGCGTTGATTATTCAGTGAATCCCAAAAAGCAGAAGGGGTTGCCATAACCTGTCCATAAATTAGCAGGATAATGGCTATAAGCAATATAGCAATGATACTGGTCTTCATGTGATTCCCCAATTTTCTTGTTGTTATTTTGGATTCACTTTATCCCATCATCTATAATGATTAAAGCTTCTCGGATAAAAGGTTTATGATATTTCTATTTTAGGCTTGACTTATAGAAACTAAAAAGCTCTAATACGCACCTCTTTGAGCAGCAACTCGCTTCTGTGGCCGGATAGCTCAGTCGGTAGAGCAGAGGATTGAAAATCCTCGTGTCGGCAGTTCGATTCTGCCTCCGGCCACCACAACTTATTACCCCCTTTTAGCCCGCTTATGCGGGCACTTTTTTTAATTTACTCAGCAATTTAAAGAATTCAGTTTAATTGTATAAGCGTGGCACCTAATAACTTTGATCGTATTTATACCATACTTACGATTCTAAAATTTCGTTAAATGTCTTACTAGGTCGCATTAATTGAGAAAGCAGTGCTTCATCTGCATGGTAATAGGCGTTTAGCTCAATAGGCTTGCCTTGTACGGCATTCAGTTCTTCGATAATTTTATCTTCATTTTCTGCAAGTTGTTTGGCAAGTGACGCAAATTGTTTTTGCAAATCTGCATCATCTTGTTGTTCGGCTAGAGCCTGTGCCCAGTAGAGGCTTAGGTAGAAGCTACTGCCTCGGTTGTCTAACTCGCCCGCTTTGCGTGAGGGGGATTTATTATTTTTTAGGTATTGGCTATTAGCGGCGTTTAGGGCATTGGCTAAGACTCTGATTTTGGCATTACCTGTTTTTTCTGCTAAATCTTCCAGCGATACGGCTAGAGCTAAATATTCACCCAAAGAATCCCAACGTAAATGATTTTCTGCAACAAATTGTTGCACATGCTTAGGAGCGGAGCCGCCTGCACCTGTTTCAAAGAGCCCACCGCCTGCCAGCAAGGGGACGATAGATAGCATTTTGGCACTGGTTCCTAGCTCTAAAATTGGGAATAAGTCGGTGAGATAGTCACGCAGTACATTGCCTGTTACTGAAATCGTATCTTTACCTGCTTTAACGCGGGCTAACGTGTGTTTTGTTGCCTCAATCGGAGACATGATTTGAATATCCAAGCCTTCGGTATCATGCTCTTTTAGATATTGCTCAACCTTATTAATCAAATTTCTATCATGAGCTCGGTTAGGGTCTAGCCAGAAAACAGCAGGGGTATTGCTAATTCTGGCACGGTTGACGGCTAGCTTTACCCAATCTCTAATGGCTTCATCTTTTGTTTGGCACATTCGCCAAATATCCCCTGCTTCAACTGGATGCTCCATTAAGGTTTCGCCTGCTTGGTTTATCACACTGACAGTGCCATCGGCGGGTATCTGGAAGGTTTTATCGTGTGAGCCATATTCTTCTGCTTTTTTCGCCATCAAACCAACATTGGCAACACTGCCCATTGTGGCAGGGTCAAACTTGCCATGTTGCTTACAGAAGTCGATAGTCGCTTGATAAATACCTGAATAACAGCGGTCAGGTATCATTGCTTTAGTGTCTTTAAGCTTTCCATCCAGTCCCCACATCATGCCAGATGAACGAATAGCAGCAGGCATTGAGGCATCAACAATCACATTGCTAGGCACATGCAAATTGGTAATCCCTTTATCAGAATCAACCATTGCTAGGGCGGGGCGTTGGCTGTAAACCGCTTGAATATCCGCCTCAATTTCAGCCCGTTTGGCATCATCTAGTTTGGCGATTTTGCTGTAAACATCGCCAATACCATTGTTGGGATCAACGCCTAGCTCTGCAAAGATTTCTGCATGTTTATCAAATACATCCTTGTAATACACACTAACAGCGTGTCCAAACATAATCGGATCAGAAACCTTCATCATGGTTGCCTTTAGGTGCAATGAAAGTAAGACATCATTGGCTTTGGCATCTTCAATTTCGGCTGCATAAAAATCTCGCAAGGCTTTGGCAGACATGCAAGTTGCATCAATCACTTCACCTTCTAATACGGGAGTCGATGCTTTAAGCACGGTGATATTGCCATCCTTGTCCGTTAATTGGATTTTGACATCATCCGCCTTATCTAAAACCACAGATTGCTCATTCGCATAAAAATCGCCATCTTTCATGCTGGCAACATGCGATTTAGAATCCGCCGACCAATCGCCCATGCGATGTGGATTATCTTTTGCATATTGTTTAACTGCAGCGGCAACACGACGATCAGAATTGCCTTCACGCAAAACAGGGTTGACGGCACTGCCAAGCACTTTGGCATAGCGAGCTTGAATCGCTTTATCTGCTTCGCTTTCTGCATTTTCAGGGTAATCTGGAATGTTGTAGCCTTGAGCTTGTAGCTCAGCAATCGCGGCTTTCAATTGTGGTATTGAAGCACTGATATTGGGCAGTTTGATAATATTGGCATCCGGTTTTTGGGTCAGCTCCCCTAACTCAGCGAGTGCATCATCAACTTTTTGCTCATCTGTTAAATTATCTGGAAAATTTGCAAGAATTCGTCCTGCCAGTGAAATATCTTTGGGAATAACATCAATGCCTGCCGTCTTAGCGAATGCTTGCACAATGGGCAATAACGAATAAGTTGCAAGAGCGGGTGCTTCATCAGTTTTTGTGTAAATAATCGTTGATGATGTTGTCATTGTTCTATTCCTTAAAGCATATTCTGCGATTGTAAAGGGGTGGAGTATAGAGCTTCCTTAAATGCACTGTCCAGCATACTAAATAGACGAGCTCCATTAGATATTATAACTTCGGTATAGTGTCAAAATACCTAGGACAATAATCAATACCCCTGATGATAATCTCACCACTGGCTTTCGAGTAAATTCGCTAAGTATAGTTGCAATAAATCCCATTGCGACGAGATTCGGTAGTGTGCCGAGCCCGAAGGCTAGCATGAGTGTGGCTCCTTTGCTGATACTGCCTGCGGATAGGGTCATAATGAGTACACTATAGACTAAACCGCAGGGGAGCCAGCCCCATAAAAAGCCGAGGGGGACGGCTTTGCTAAAGCTGCTGACGGGAATAAATCGTCGGCTTATGGGTTCGATGTGTTTCCATAGGTGTCGCCCGATGGCTTCTATTTTGCTTAACCCTGTCCAGATATTAGCGAGGTATAAGCCGAGTGCAATCATAAATAATGCGGCAATGCGTTGTAATATTAATTGGCTGTGATGTAAATCACTGAGTGAGATAAGGCTTGCTCCGATGCCTCCGAAAATACCCCCTGCGAGCGTATAGCCTGCAATTCGTCCCATATTATAACCCAATAATATGGGCAATAGTGTTGCAGGGTTTCGTTTCTTTTGGGGAGATACGCCCATACTGAGCATTCCGACAATGCCGCCACACATGCCGACGCAGTGTATGCCGCCAAATAGCCCAACAATAAATACGGTGATTAATTCACTCATTGGCAAAGTACCAGGTTGTCGCGGTGGATTAATTCAGGTTTATCGGCAAAGCCGAGAATATCTGCAAATTCATGGCTTTTTTTGCCTTGAATTAAGCGAGCTTCTTTATAGGCATAATTGATTAGCCCCTTGGCGATTAGTTTGCCGTCTTGGTCAACACAGCTCACTACATCGCCTTGATCAAAATTGCCTTCTAATTTTGTTATGCCAACGGCAAGTACGCTTTTGCCTGTCTGCAATACCGCTTGTTTTGCTCCATCATCTAACCAGAGTTTGCCTTTGGATTTTAATTGCCCTGCAATCCATTGTTTACGGGCAGCTAGGCGGCTAATGTCAGGTAGTAATAGCGTGCCGATTTGTTCTTTTTGGTGGATGCGTTCGAGTATCTTGGTTTCACGACCTGAGGCGATAATTGTGGGGCAGCCTGATTGTGCGGCACGTTGAGCGGCAATGATTTTGGTTGCCATACCACCTCTACCAATGACAGTTCCTGCGGAGCCTGCAAAGCTGATTAATCGCTCATCACTGGCTTTGGCTTCTTGAATAAGTTTAGCATTAGGGTTGTTGCGAGGGTCTTTGTCGAATAAGCCTTGCTGGTCGGTAAGGATAATAAATAAGTCAGCATCAATCAGGTTGGCAACTAATGCCCCAAGCGTATCGTTATCGCCGAGCTGTATCTCGTCATAGGATACACTGTCATTTTCATTGACGATGGGGATTGTGCCAAGGCGAAGCAGGGTGCAAAGTGTATTGCGAGCGTTAAGGTAGCGACGACGATTGTCAAGGTCGTCATGTGTCAATAGAATTTGTGCAGCGTGGTAGCCGTGGCGGCTGAAATTGCTTTCATAGGCTTGGATTAGCCCCATTTGCCCGATTGCAGCAGCGGCTTGTAATTCATAAAGTGTTTTTGGGCGTTGCTTCCAGCCCATGCGAGTCATGCCTTCTGCAACCGCCCCAGAGGAGACGAGAATTACTTCAATGCCTTGCTGACGCAGTGATACGATTTGCTCAGCCCATGCTTGTATGGCTTGATAATCCAAACCTTTGCCGTCTTGTGTGAGCAATGCACTGCCGATTTTTACTACCCAGCGTTTGGCTTTTGAAATGAGCTTATCACGCATGACTATTTGTATATTCCTCTTCTTCTTTGGCTTCATCCAAGGCTTGCATAATACGATAACAGAGTTCTTGCGTCCCTTGTGCGGTTGCCGCCGAGATAAATGCTACTTCGCCTTGCCAATTTAAGCGTTCAATCACCTCTTGACAGCGTTGCTCTTGCTCATCAGGAGTTAATAAATCTATTTTGTTCAGCACTAACCAGCGGGGGCGTTGAGCTAGTTCTTCGCTGTATTTTTCTAGCTCTTTTTCAATGATTTGCACAGCCGCAACGGGGTCTTGCCCGTCCATTGGAGCCATGTCAACCAAATGTAGCAATAAACTGGTGCGAGATAGGTGCTTTAAAAATTGAATACCTAAGCCTGTACCTTCGGATGCCCCTTCAATCAAACCGGGAATATCTGCGATAACAAAGCTGCGGTATTTTTGAATTTTGACGACACCAAGATTGGGATAAAGCGTGGTAAATGGGTAGTTGGCAATTTTAGGGCGTGCCGATGATACCGCTGAAATAAAGGTTGATTTGCCTGCATTGGGTAAACCTAGTAAGCCGACATCGGCTAATAGTTTTAACTCTAGGCGTAGATTTCGCCATTCGCCTTTAGTACCCGGTTTAGATTGACGTGGGGCACGGTTGGTTGAGCTTTTGTAGCGAGTATTCCCCAAACCATGAAAGCCGCCTTTAGCAACCATAAGCTTCTGCCCATCGGCTACTAAATCACCAATGACTTCATCGGTGTCATCATCAAACACAAGGGTTCCAATAGGGACGAGAATTTCTTTGTCTTCGCCTCTTGCCCCTGTCATATTACGACCTCTGCCGTTTTCACCGCGTCCTGCTTCGTAGTGTCGCAAGTGTCGAAAGTCTGATAGCGTGTTGAGGTTTTTATCAGCAACTAAATAAACATCACCGCCATTGCCCCCATCCCCCCCATCAGGACCGCCAAATTCAATATATTTTTCACGACGAAAACTAACGCAGCCATCGCCGCCATCACCTGCTTTTACTTGTATTATGGCTTCATCTACAAATTTCATGGGGGATTCTCTAGGTGCTTGAAAACTTTACAAAGCAATTATTTATGTAACGACTCTGCCTAATAAGTAGTGAAGGTGGTAAGTGCTTGATTATTCGGGACGCTGTAAATATATTCATGTAAGCTCTAAGGTAGCATCCCTGCTGCCTAAGCCCGAATAATCAAGCACTTACCACCTTGCATATAAATTGTACGAAGTAGTTACTTATTTATAAAATTTGTCAGGTTAGGCTATCGCTAATCCGACTTACAAGACTTTACGCCGAGTCGTTACGATATTTTAACATAAAAAAAGCCCCGACTATGCGAGGCTTTTTCAACAAATTTGTTGTTGCAAGTTGAGTGATTAAAACTATAAGATTTGTAGCCTGCATGGAGCTGTGCGGAATGCGGGGAATATACTACTGGTCTTAATATATTAATATTACAGTGGAAATTCCCTGCGTTACGTTGCACTTCACGCAGGCTACGGTTTATTTTTTATGGTTAAATTCCGCTCGACTTGATTAGAGGTTCTTTAAGCTTCAACAGGCTCAATACTCACGTATTTACGCTTTTTAGGTCCTTTAACTTCAAAAACCACTCTGCCAGCCGCTTTGGCAAATAAGGTATAATCTTTACCGCAACCGACATTTGTACCTGGGTGGAATTTAGTGCCACGTTGACGAATGAGAATATTACCTGCTTTAACAATTTCACCGCCAAATTTCTTCACACCTAAGCGTTTAGACTCGGAATCGCGTCCGTTTCTAGTACTACCTGCCGCTTTTTTATGTGCCATGTTACTATCCTCTCAGTATTCCGAATTATGCTGTAATACTGTTAATTTCTAAAACAGTATGATACTGGCGATGCCCCGTACGCTTTTGATGATGTTTACGACGACGGAACTTGATAATTTCAATTTTTTTACCACGTATCTGGTCTTTTACGGTTGCAGTTACTTTGCTACCTTCAACAAAAGGTGTACCAATTTTTACATCATCACCTGCATCGACCATTAGAACATCATCTAAATCTATACTTGAGCCTGTCTCAGCATCTAGTTTCTCAACTAAAATGACATCACCTTCTGCAACACGGTATTGCTTACCACCTGTTTTTATTACTGCGTACATGAAAACAGCACTCCAAAACAATCTTGATTAAATTTCCAAAGCGAATTAATGCTCAGGATGAAAAGCTGACGAATATTAGCCTTTCTTTATCTATAGGTCAATGGCTGATTAACAATCTTAAAGGATTTTCTCCATTTTTATGGTAACGATTTCGCCAAATAACGTAGCAAAGGTGGTAAGCAATTGATTATTCGAGGCACTGTAAATACATCCATGTAAGCTCTAAGGCAGCTTCCTTGCTGCCTAAGCCTAAATAATCAATTGCTTACCACCTTATATATAGTCACTTTTTAATGATTGTAGCTGCTGAGTGATATGCTCCGCGGATATTTTTTCAATATGCTCCCGTGTTGATAAAGTAAACACACCGCATAATTCATGCCACGCAATTCCCTGTGCCCAGTCCGCTAAATCAACCTTGCCTTGAAATTGTCGGGGTAATAAATAGCAATGATTAGCACGATATAACAAATTATAGGCACGATTATTTTCATGGAATTGCTCAATATATTGCCATGCCTCATCGCTGGAACTACAGCGAATACAATCTAACGGATAAGCTTGATCACCGCCATTATGGTGCCACACAGGATTCTCAATCGGCAAAGCCTGCTCTCGAATAAAGCCCTGAAAATGCAATTGATTAATAGAGGCATACGCCCCCAGACTATTAAATGCCAAACCAAAGCCCGTAAAAATTTCAGCCTGCTGATTGGCTAATTGCATCATGGATTGATGGATGGTTTGTGTTAAATATTGCGGATGCTGCTTTTCAGGCTCAGGCACTAAGAGCAAATGCCAAGGAGCAAAAGGGAATTTATTATAAAGCACCCGCACCGCCAAACCTTGATAATCCCCCTCCCATAAAATTTCAGGCTTCAAAAAAGGCTTATTAAAATGAAATTTATTCACGTCAAAAGGCTGCCGAATTTGCTCAATGATCTGCTGAGCCGAGCGTGCGGGGCGTAATGCTCTAAGCGGATTATAAATTAACTCCCAAGGTGATTTCTCAAACGTCTGCCACTGCGACAAAGCATCAATACCCGATTCCTTTAAAGCCACAAAAACCACCTGATCATCCTCAGGTGCTTGAGAAACATCACGCTGACACAGATCTAAAAAACTCTCCTGCAAAACCGATTGCAAAGCCCGATGCAACTCCTGATCCTGCATACTATTAGCCAACACCAAAATAAACGCCCCTAAACCATCAGGTGTGAGCATATCTTTTAAACCTTGAATAAAATCAGCTTTAAACTGGGGAAGTGTAAGGGTACTAAACATAAGATAAATATTTCGATAGCTACTTTTTTATATTTATATCACCTTATTCCGTATCTTCCGAATAAATTGTTTTTCCTAAATGCTTTTAATTTGTACCAAAATCAAAAAACATAATTTATATAAGGAAATATTATATTTTCTACGGGAACTTCAAAAATATTTAAATCGTCAAATTGATCGTCAGTAGAGGTTGATATTATAATTTTATTATGCAACCCTCCGCGCTCCAATTTGATGATTACATTTTCTTGTAATACATCATCATCCTTGAAGGCTGTATTTCTAGAATGAAATAAATGTATTCTTTTTATGGCCGCTAAATTTAATATATATTTCCGAAATGGACGATAATATGGGCCATTACAAAAGCTCCTTGGTATGATAGCGACTAACTCACCATGTTTTTCAAGCAGTGAAAGTGCCAGTGCTACGAAGGCTGTATATAAATTTACCGTTTCAATCCCAACATGACGTAATTTCAAGCGGTGCATAGAATTACTTCTAATTTTCTTATAAGGTGGATTCAATATAGCATGACTATATCTCAAAAATTTAGAT
>JALWYT010000307.1 GCA_026992705.1 Thiotrichaceae bacterium | reverse complement strand
GCAATTATTACCTGCAAGCTCATGGGGCTGCCTGACCCACGAACAGTTGGCTCGCATAATCCTGGGGCAACGAATGTCTTGCGTCTTGGTGGTAAAAAGGCAGCATTTTTTACCTTATTAGGGGATGTATTAAAAGGCTTATTCCCTGTTTTATTCGCCAGAGCCTTAGGAATCACGGATTATACTGGGTTAATACTCATCGGCATTGCCGCATTTTTAGGTCATCTTTACCCTATTTTTTATCAGTTTAAAGGCGGCAAAGGTGTTGCAACGGCAATTGGTGTCTTTTTAGGCGTGCATTTATATGCAAGCTTAACTTTTGTGGCTATTTGGTTGATTATGGCAAAAGGTTTTAAAATTTCATCACTCGCAGCCTTGATTGCAACCGCATTATCCCCCCTTTATTTTTATCTATTTAGCCATTCACTCCCGCTGACTTACGGCATTACGTTTATTGCGATAATGATTTTCTTGCGACATAAATCGAATATTCAAAATCTTATCAATGGTTCAGAAGGAAAAATTCAAGCAGATGATGAATAAGCAAAAGATAAACATTATTGTTGGTATGTCGGGCGGGGTTGATTCCTCGGTCGCTGCCCTACTCCTGATTGAACAAGGCTATCACGTTGAAGGCTTGTTTATGAAAAACTGGGAGGAAGATGACACGGAAGAATATTGCTCTGCCGCCACCGACTTGGCAGATGCCCAATCTGTCTGCGACGACTTAGGCATTAAGTTGCATACGGCTAATTTTTCCAGCGAATATTGGGATCGCGTATTTGAGTATTTTCTTGCCGAATACAAAGCAGGTCGCACGCCTAACCCTGATATTATGTGCAATAAGGAAATCAAATTTAAAGCATTTTTAGACCATGCCTTAAACTTAGGAGCGGACTATATCGCCACAGGACACTATGCCCGCATCGACAAATCAGGTTCTCGCGTCAAAATGCTCAAAGGCGTTGATAATAATAAAGACCAAAGCTATTTTTTATACACATTAGGACAATACCAGCTTGCTCATAGCCTATTTCCCATTGGTGAAATTGAAAAATCCGAAGTGCGAGAGATTGCCAGAAAAGCAGGCTTTGATACTGCGAATAAAAAAGATAGCACCGGTATTTGCTTTATTGGCGAGCGAAAGTTCAAAGACTTTTTGCAACGCTTTCTGCCCGCTCAACCCGGTGAAATCATCACACCTGAAGGCGAAGTCATTGGTGAACATCATGGTTTGATGTATTACACCCTCGGGCAACGCCAAGGCTTAGGCATCGGTGGCTTGAAAACTGCTAAAGAAGCTCCATGGTTTGTTGTGGATAAAAAGCTCGAAAGCAATCAATTAGTCGCCGCTCAAGGGCATAATCATCCCTTATTACTCAATCAACAATTAACGGCTTCACAGTTACACTGGATTGCAGGAGAAGCTCCCGCTGCTGAATTCAGCTGCCAAGCAAAAACTCGCTACCGTCAGACTGATCAAGCCTGTCATGTGAGCAAGCAGGCAAATGGCAGTTACAAGGTCTGTTTTGATGAAGCACAACGAGCCATCACACCGGGACAATCGGTTGTCTTTTATCAAGATGATATATGTCTAGGTGGTGGTATTATTGATTTTATACAAAGAAATTGTAATTAAAACCATGCAAGCAAACGACAGAAACCGTACAATCGCCCTCGCAGCCCTCTTTCAATGTGTTGAGGGCGTTATCCAAATTGCCACGACAGGTAAAGTCGATAGTCAATTGTTTAGCACATGTGTTAACAGCATAATCACTAAAAATACTGACACTATCGAAGATATTTATGGTGGATTGGAAAACCTTGAAAAAGGCTTTAGAGTACTAATGTTTCAACTTGGTACAGGCAAAATGACACCCGATGGCAGAGTCAAAGATTTAGAAGCCACACGCTATGGCATCAATCTGTTATATCTAGAAAAGAAACTTGCCAATAATAAAATAATCTTTCAGAAACTATTAGACAGTTTAACCGGTGTGCAAAAACAATTAGATTTTTTTGATGATGTTACTCATGAGAGTATTATCAACAAACTGGCTGAAATCTACACCGAAACCATCAGCAAAATCGGTCCCCGTGTTATGATAAAAGGTGACCAAACCCAACTCGCCAAACCCGAAAACGCCGCCAAAATTCGAACCTTACTACTTGCAGGCATCCGAGCCGCCCTACTCTGGCGACAAGCCGGCGGCTCACGCTGGAAACTACTATTCTCACGCGGAAAAATGCAACGTGAGGCAGAAAAAATATTGCGGGAGAGCCGTATCTAGTTAGATTTCATCTGGCTAATTATCAACAATTTATATCTTAATGGGTCACTTTGTATTTTATTTTTGCCTTTAATTCATCCTGAAATAATTTGGTCAATTTAATTTATTAAAGTCATGTAGCAAACCCAATAAAATAGGTAAGAACCTCGCGGGCTCTGTTGAAGGTTTTCTTTCCGCATTGGGAAACGAAGGTGACAATCACCGCTTGACCTTATTTATTATGGAATTTTTTATTTGTATTTTTTGATGATCAGTTATTTTCAATTGTGTCAGCAATGTATCCTCACCCAAAATTGGAATATTCAGTTTTTCAGCTTTGTCGCGTTTTGAGCCGGCTTTTTCACCGGCGAATACGGCGGTGGTTTTTTTGGAGACACTGCCTGTTACTTTAGCTCCTAACGCTTCAAGTTTCGCTTCGGCTTCGTTGCGTGTTATTTGAGACAGCTTGCCAGTGAGTACATAAATATGTCCTTTTAGCGGCAAATCGTCTTCTTCAAGGCGTTCAGGCGTTTGCCATGTAATGCCTGCATCCAATAATTGTTGGATAATCTCTTGATTATGTGCTTGTCGGAAAAAATGATAAATATGTTCGGCAACAATCGGACCGACATCATCGACGGCTTGCAATTCTTCTTGATTGGCTTGCATCAGCTTATCTAAAGAGCGGAAATAATTAGCCAGCGATTTTGCCGTCGCTTCGCCCACTTCTCGAATTCCTAGTGCATAGATAAAGCGATGCAGTTCTGTTTGTTTGCTCGCTTCTAGTGCATTGATTAAATTAGTTGCAGACTTTTCACCCATGCGTTCTAACTTGGCAATTTCTTCCTTTTTCAGACGATATAAATCACTGACATGCTCAATAAGTTTGCAGTCGAATAATTGATCAACCAGCTTATCGCCTAAACCATTAATATCCATTGCTTTGCGAGAAGCAAAATGCTTAATCGCTTCTTTACGTTGAGCAGAGCAAATCAAGCCGCCTGTGCAACGAGCAATCGCTTCGCCTTCTGGTCTAAAAATCTCTGAGCCACAAACGGGGCAGCTTTCAGGTAAAACAATGCGTTTTGCATGATCAGGACGACGTTCAACCACTACA
>JALWYT010000306.1 GCA_026992705.1 Thiotrichaceae bacterium | reverse complement strand
CATATATACATAAAATTTACTGAAGATATTTTAGGGTGTTTTTGATTAATAACACCTAAAATTAATTACCGCTCAATCAATAGTAAACTATCATTATTTTTTCCTATTACTAACATAGACAATAAACAAAACTTTATTTTTAAGCCATTGATGCTATGACTACTGGATAAATAGAGGTGACTTTATGTATGAAATGTTATAAGTCGTTGATAATGACAGATGAAATAAATGAACACAAACTGAACAAATGAATTGAGAATTATTTTATAATAGGGCTTGGAAAGCTTATGAATTAAATCATAAAAACGTATTGATAAATAAAATCACATAGTATTTGTTAAAAACATATAAATATGGAGGATAAAATGAGAAAAATAACAATTATTGGAGCAGGTCGTGTTGGTGAAGCAGTAGGGCAGATTTTGGCAAAAGCAAACTTGGTTAGAGAAATTGTTTTATTAGATATTAATGAAGGTATAGCAAAAGGTGGAGCATTAGATATTCAAGAAACATCACCATTATTTTGTTTCGATACACAGGTAGTTGGAGCAACAGAGGCAGAGGCAATGCAAGGCTCTGATATTGTGGTAATTACAGCAGGAGTTCCACGTAAGCCTGGAATGTCACGCTCAGATGTATTGGATATAAACAGTACCATTCTTAACAGTATTATTGATAATATTTTAGCATATGCTCCCGATAGTATGATTCTTGTTGTTTCTAATCCCGTAGACATTCTTACCTATCAAGCATGGAAGCGTACAGGTTGGGATCGTTCACGAGTGTTCGGGCAAGCCGGTGTATTAGACTCAGCTCGAATGGCGGCATTTATCGCTCTAGAAACCGGTCTGTCAGTTAAGAATATTTCAGCAATGGTACTCGGTGGTCATGGTGATGCAATGGTACCTATGACACGTTTTACAACTATTTCTGGCATCCCTATCAATCATTTTCTTGAACCCAAGGTTATTGATAAAATAGTTAAACGCTCACGTTTTGGTGGTGCAGAAATTCTTACCCTAAAACAAAATAGCAGTGCCTATGATGCTCCTGCGGCAGCAATTGCAGAGATGGTTGAATCCATTGTCTTAAATCGTCGTCAACTATTACCTACTGTTGCTATTCTTGATGGCGAATATGGTGAAATAAACATCGCAATGGGGGTGCCTTGTATTTTAGGCGAGAAAGGTATGGAGCATATTATTGAGCTTGAGTTAAATAATGATGAGCAAAAAATGTTTAATACTACGATTGCAGCAATTAAGAAGGATATTGCACGTATATGTACATAAGGTATGTGTTCAAAGCAGGCTCTTAAACTTGACAGGAATGCTTTTCATTTATGATGCTTAACTGGAGGCAACATAAAGTCTAAAGGTGTATCACAATGCAGAGCTTTATTAAGTTCCTTTATGCTTATTTTTTCTTTATTTTTTAATTTATTGTGTAAATTCTGATATAGCTTTATTCGGCTTTCAATAGTTTTAGCATTAGGATACTTCTTTTTTAAATCAATATAAGCTTGCCAAAGTGCTTGGAAATGCTGTTGAGCTAATAGTGTTTCATTATCAACAAGTGCAATACAAGCAAGACCATTATGGGTACGAGCCAGCCGAGTTTGATGTTGCCAGAGGTCATTGTGTTGATATTTTTTAATAACCGCAACGTATTCCTGTTCTGCTCGTTTATATTGTTTTTTTAAGAAAGCTAAATGTCCTGTTTCTTCATGCATAAAAGCAAGTATGAGGTTACTATCAGTATCATAAGGGGGCTGACTCGTACTGGCAATTTGTTTGGCTTTTTTAAGTGAAGCTTCCGCTTTATCTAGTTGATTTAGATGAAAATATCCATGAGCTTCAACCACATAAAGTATAATCAATGGAAAGCGTTTTTTGATTGGAATATTCGCATTATTGTAAACATCAATTAAGTGTCGTCGCTTCTTTTGTAACATTTGTAGCCCAGTAAGAATATCACCTTGATAGGCAATAAGTTCAGCAACTCGACGTAATGTGTCTGCAGCTTTGACTTCTGCTTCTATTAGATCAGTACTACTATCAATGATTGATTCATAAATTTGTAATGCTTTTTTATAAAGCTTTAATGCTCCTTCAGTATTACCTTGATTAAGCGTATAGGGATAACCAGTTACATCTGCAAGACGTGTTAAAATATCTGCCTGAATTTTCTTAATATTAATATTATTAGGTGCTCTTTCACTATGCTTTCTAATACGTTGATCAGCAATCTCTATTAGTTTTTTGCGTATTAATACAGTTTTAGGCAGGCTTTCCAAAGTTTTATCCAAATCATCTAACATACCTTCAATAGTATGCTGTGTCTGAATACTTTCTCGCTCAAGCCGAGCATTATTAAGCCAAACAATAATGACTGTAATAGAACTAAGGATGAGAATACTAACGAGACTCCAATATCGCCAATTGCGTCGAATATGCTTTTTTAATAGATATGCCATATTATGCCCAACGGCATTCACAGGGCGACGATTAATCCAATTATACAAATCATCTGCAAAGCCTTTGGCACTGGAATAACGATACTGTTCATCGGGATGCGTGGCTTTGATAAAAATACAACGAAGTTCATAATTTTTAATATGTTGGGCTGTTTTTTCAATATCAGGCTCAGGGTAAGCAGTGTACTCACTAATTCGTGTATCAGGAAACTCTCCTGATAATATATGTGATAATAAAATACCTAAACTAAAAATATCATCACTAATCATAGGGGGGAGTTGTTGGTGTCTGCGTGGGCTAGCATATTCTGGTGTCAATGCAAAATTTTTTGTCAATGAACCTTCTTGCTGGGGGGTATTAAGTAATTGTGAAATACCAAAATCCAGTAATTTGAGTATGCCATCTTCATTAATCATAATATTGGCAGGCTTTATATCACAATGAATAACACCATGTTGATGAGCATCATGAAGTACATTACCAAGTTGGATTAACAATTGTACGATTTGTTTAGTAGAAAGTTGTTTTACTTTTATGTATTCATCAATATTTAAACCTTTGATTCGTTCCATGATAAAATAGCTACCACTATTATTATCAAAAGAACCACCATCTAATAGCGTAACAATATTAGGATGTTGCAACTGGGCAAGAATTTGCCGCTCACGTTTAAATTGCAAAGATTCTAAATGACTAAATTCAACAATCTTAATCGCAACTTCTCGTTCATATTCGCCATCATAACGGTGTGCAAGATAAACATAACCCATACCACCTTTGCCGAGTAAGCGATCAATTTGGTAAGCCCCTAATTTTTTACCAATATACTTATTGCTATCTGGTTGCCTGATTTTATTTTGCAAGTTTGAATCTAGTGTTTCAAATTGAATAGGCGTTGACAGAAAATCACTAGAGTCATTGTGGGCTTTTAATAAGCTAGCTACTTCATAAAATAATTTCTCATTTTTATTACAATGTTTTCTGAGCCATATTAGCTGCTCATCTGTTTTCTTTTCTAAACAGCGACAAAATAAATCTTCAATAATATCATAATCTAAATCATCCATTCCCTAATTTACTTATTGATTCATTTCACGATATAACCATGCTTTTGCTATTGTCCACTTACGCTTAACAGTAGCAACAGATATACCAAGCACTTCGGCTATTTCATCATTTTTCATGCCTACAAAAAAACGTAATTCGACGACTTGTTCTTGAATTTCATCTTTTGCTTTAAGTTTTTGCATTACGCTGTCAAGTAAAAGTAAGTCAACATCTTGATTAGCATCGTTGCTAACTAACTCCTCTTGTAAGGTTAGTAATTGCTGATTGCTGCCACGTTTTTGTGCTCCACGTTCGCGAGCATAATCAACTAGAATTTGCCGAATACAACGACTAGACAGTGCCATAAAATGTGAACGCTCAATATTATCGAGGTCTTTATGGTTTTGTAGCTTGATATAAGCTTCATTGACTAAAGCTGTTGGACATAAGGTATGATTTGTTCTTTCTCGATAAATATACCGAGCAGCAATACGCTTTAATTCAGGATAAACAGTATTAGAAAATATATCAGGCATAAGAATTAGGAAAGCTTAATAACAATAAAATAATGGTGGTTTGTCTCGTTAGTATAGATGAAATTACTTAAATTACTAAATGCCTTGTTACATAACTCCATAATATTGATTATGCATTTTTTGTGGACTAGATTGGCTTGCAATCACTATTAAATCATCGCATCATTTCGCATCATCAATCTGTTACGTTGAATGCTATGTTGAATAAACAAGAATGGTACACCGCAAGCTCACTTTCAGCCGTTTATGCGGTTCGGATGCTAGGCTTGTTTATGATTTTACCTGTCTTTGCTTTATATACAGAGACACTAGCAAATGCAACTCCTGTATTAATCGGTATTGCGATAGGTATTTATGGCTTGACTCAAGCAGTATTCCAAATACCATTAGGATTATTGTCTGATAAAATAGGGCGTAAGCCCGTTATTGTTGGCGGTCTGTTATTATTTGCCTTAGGCAGTGTTATTGCAGCAAGTACCAATAATATTTGGATTATTATTATTGGACGAGCAACGCAGGGGATGGGTGCCATTGCTGCAGCGACAATGGCATTAGCTGCTGACTTAACACGTGAACAAAATCGTGCCAAAGTGATGTCAGTGATTGGCATAACAATTGGTATGTCGTTTATGCTTGCTATGATTATTGGTCCATTAATTAATGAATGGCTCGGTATATCGGGTGTTTTTTGGATAACAGCAGGTTTGGCAGTCACGGGTGTGTTTTTAATCTTATTTATTGTACCTACACCTAAATATCAAATAAAACATCGTGATGCAGGCATTAATAGTGGCTTTTTAAGTTTGACTTTAAAAAATAAATTACTGTGGCGGATGAATATTAGTGTGTTTATTTTACACATAATTATGACTGCTAATTTCAGTGTGCTACCGTTGATTTTTCAGGATACGCTCGGCTTAGATGGGGCTGACCATTGGAAAATATATTTGCCTGTATTTGCTAGCTCATTCTTGTTTTCAGTACCACTTATTGTTATTGCTGAAAAGTATCAAAAAATTCGTAGCTTATTCTTAATCGCTATTTTTACCATTATTATTGCCCAATTTGGCATGGCATTCGGGCGAATTGATACTATTACCCTAATATTAGCCTTTTTAAGCTTTTTTATTGGTTTCAACTTTTTAGAGGCAGTGCAACCTTCTTTAGTCGCAAAATATGCTGATGTAAACACAAAAGGAACTGCAATGGGTGTATTTAGTACAATGCAGTTTATAGGTATTTTTATCGGTGGTTTAGCAGGTGGTATTGTTCAGAGCTATTATGGATATACAGGTGTGTTTTTACTAGGTGCTGGCATGGCATGGTTTTGGTTATTTGTTGCGATTACATTACCTAAACCTAATTTTTATCAGTCGCGTATAATAGAGATTGATAAAAAAATGCTAGATGATTGCGACTCTTTGGAGTTGGCAATATCACAAATTACTGGTGTTAAAGAGGTTTCTGTTTCCCCTGATGAAGGGGTTGTATACTTAAAAGCTGATAATAAAGAATTAGATGAAGAGGCTTTATTGGCATTTAGTAAAAGTTAGATAATAAAGATAATGACTTAGTGCAATCAGCTTCCATGTAAATTATGCTGAATAGCTATAAAATAAATGAAATAAAGAAGGAATATAAAATATGGCAAGAGGTGTTAATAAAGTTATTTTAATCGGTACATTAGGCAATGACCCAGAAACAAAGTACATGCCTAATGGTGATGCAGTGACTACTATCAGTATTGCAACCAATGAATCATGGAAAGACAAGCAAACCGGTCAACAGCAAGAACGCACAGAATGGCATCGTATTGTTGCATTTCGTCGATTAGCTGAAATCATGGGTGAATATCTTCGCAAAGGTTCGCAGGTCTATATTGAAGGCAAACTACAAACACGAAAGTGGCAAGCACAAGATGGTACAGATAGATATACAACCGAAATTATTGCAAATGATATGCAAATGCTAGGTAGAAGATCACAAAGCGATGATAGTACTACTTATAATCAACAACCTGAGAATCAAAGCAGACATGCTAGCAATAATACAGCACCACCTTCACAAACTTCTCCTCAACAATCAACACAGCCAATCCAAGGTTTTGATGACTTTGATGACGATATTCCATTTTAGTTTAGTAAAACTGTACAAAAGAAAGGGGCATTCCTAAGAATGCCCCCTGGGCATTACAAGAATGCCCTACCGCTAGGAGGGTATATTAAACCTAAGGCTTATTAGCTTTAGGTTTAATATATCTTCCTAGTAAAACCTAAAGAGCCTCTAGAAACACTTAGTTGGAAATTTTCGTAATAATACCAATGAAAACCAACCAAAGTATCTAAAGAGACTCTACCTAAATTTACTTCAAGATCATTAATTTAAGTATTAATCAATACTGATATATTACTTCTTAGTAGCTTCAGTTTTAGGAGCAGAAGTAGCTGCCGCTGGTGCTGCAGGAACGGCAACAGGAGCAAAACCAGTCATTGTGTTGCCGCTAGCATCTTGAGTAGCAGTTGCTGAACCTTGGGTATTACCGGCAATAGCAGAATTACCAGCAGCATTTCCATTACCAGCACCAGTGAAGTCACCTTTACCATCGAATGCACCGTCAGCTTTCATATCTGTTTTGCCTTTACCTTTAAAAGTTAAAGTAAACTCAACTTCACCATCAGCATTACCATTGCCACGACCCCAAGTACTTAAATCACCGTTACCTGCAGTGTTTACAGTACCGTTACCTGTTCCATATGCGTTACCATTACCGTATGCTTGACCGTTACCAGAACCGTTTTGCATGCCATCCATCCAGTCAGCAGATGCAGTTGTAGCAGCAGTAAGAGCGATAAGTGTAGAAAAAGCGATAGTTTGTAATTTCATTGTAGTATCTCCTAGACGATTTATTTAGTTTAAAATTCAAGTTAATATGTTGCTCTGACTATTCAGAATATGCGTATATAATAATATTAGAGTTTTCTAATGTAAAGTCTTTTTTGATAAATTGTTACTTTTTATTTCTGATATAGTGAAAAGTTTACTCGGATAAATTTTTAGATCAGTTTCCTAATAATGCTTATACAAAATTCTGATAAATATCATAGAGACTCACAGAAAGTTGTTTATACTTTCCACCGTTAACATTTTTATGCTTTAGTAATCAGCATTCAACTAAAGAATGCAAGCTGTGGTTACGGTAATTTTTACTATTTTGCGAGATGAGCTATGCTTCACTGCTATCTATCTTTGGAATACATTGACTATGACAGAATATCTACTCATCGTTGTTGGAACTGTTTGGGTAAATAATATTGTTCTTTCCCAGTTTCTAGGTTTATGCCCATTTATGGGGGTATCAAGAAAATTAGAAACAGCGATGAGTATGGGGTTAGCAACAACATTTGTACTCACTTTATCCTCAGTTTCCAGTTACTTGATTAATGTCTATTTATTGCAACCACTTGATCTGGAATATCTTCGTACAATTAGTTTTATTTTAGTGATTGCTGCCATCGTGGGCTTTACTGAGATGGCAATCCGAAAATCCAGCCCTATTTTATATAATGTCTTGGGAATTTATCTCCCACTGATTACAACAAACTGTGCGGTATTGGGTGTTGCTCTATTAAATGTTCAAGATTCACATAGCTTTATCGAGTCAGCCCTTTATGGAACAGGTTCTGCACTTGGTTTTACCTTAGCATTGATTTTATTTGCAGGCTTGCGTGAGCGGATTGATGTGGCAGATGTGCCGAGTATATTTAAAGGCAATGCTATTGCATTAATTACCGCTAGCCTTATGGCTCTAGCCTTTATGGGCTTTTCAGGATTAGTAAAAACATGATTATTGATGCTGTTTTAGTCATAACAGGGCTAGCCGTTTTCTTTGGCGTATTGCTAGGCTATGCGGCAATTCGTTATAAAGTCGAAGGTGATCCCATCGTTGATGAGCTGGATGCCGCTTTGCCGCAAACGCAGTGCGGGCAGTGTGGCTATGCAGGCTGTCGTCCGTATGCAGAAGCAATGGCAGCAGGAGAAGCAGATATTAATCAATGTCCACCGGGGGGTGAGGCAACCATACAGCAGTTAGCTGATATTCTCGGCGTTGAAGCCAAACCATTGAGTGAAGAACATGCGAAAGATGCGGCGGATGAGCCAATGGTTGCCAAGATTATCGAAAAAGATTGCATCGGCTGCACCTTATGTATTCAAGCTTGCCCTGTTGATGCCATTGTCGGTGCATCAAAGCAAATGCACACAGTTATTGAATCTGAATGCACAGGCTGTGAATTATGTTTGCCCCCTTGTCCTGTCGATTGTATTGAAATGATTCCTGTTAATCGTGGTGTTGAAAAATGGCAGTGGCCAGAGCCGTTATCTATTCCTGTTGTCGTAGAACAATTAAACAAGGGGGATGCTCATGCCTAAAACATGGCGAATAAAAGGTGGTGTCCACCCTGAATTTCATAAAGCTGAATCGACACAATCGCCGATTAAAACCCCATCATTGCCCAAGCAATTAGTCATTCCTGTTCGACAAATGTCGGGACCTGTTGAGGAGTTTAAAGTATTAATCAAAGTTGGTGATCAGGTATTAAAAGGGCAGCCCATGATTGCCTGTGATCGTTGCACGTTGCACGCTCCTACGTCGGGTAAAATTATTGCCATTGAAGATCGCCCTGTGCCGCACCCATCAGGCTTAGGTAGTCGCTGCATTATTCTGGATGTTGATGGCAAAGACGAATGGCAAGAGGGGCTTTATGAAGCTTATCCTGATTTTGATAAAGTCGATGTTGAGTTACTACTCAAGCGGGTGCGTGAAGCGGGGATTGTTGGCTTAGGTGGAGCCGTCTTTCCGACTAAAGTTAAATTGGGTGGAGCTGCAAGAGCAGGGCTAAAGACGTTTATCGTCAATGCAGTTGAATGCGAACCTTATATCACCAGTGATGATATGTTAATGCGGGAAAAAGCGGGTGAAGTTATTACTGGAGTTCGCATTCTTCAGCATGTACTCAAGCCTGAGCAATGCCTAATCGGTATTGAAGACAATAAACCTGAAGCGATTGCCGCATTGAAAAATGCTTTAGGCGGCATGGAAAATAATGGCATTGAGCTTGTCCCCATACCAACGATTTATCCCAGTGGGGATGAAAAACTGTTGATAAAAATCCTAACGGGCATTGCTATTCCTCCAAATGTACATACCGTTAATATGGGGTTGCTAGTGCATAATGTCGGCACAGTCCACAGTATTTTTGATGCGATTGTTAATGGCAGACCGCTAGTTTCGCGTATTGTTACGGTAACGGGTAATGGCGTGAAAAATCCGCAAAACTTCAGTGCTCTAATTGGTACACAATTTAGCCATCTCATTAAAGAAGCAGGCGGCTATACTGATAAGGCAGAACGTTTGATTATGGGTGGTCCCATGATGGGTGTAGAAATGCAAACTGACGAAGTTTCTGTAGTCAAAGCTACAAATTGCATTTTGGTGACATCAGAAGATGTTTTACCCTATTCTTTTGACCTCGCCATGCCCTGTATTCGCTGTGGTAAATGTGCTGAAGCCTGCCCTGTTGATTTATTACCGCAACAACTTTATTGGTATGCAAAAGCTGAAGATACTAAGCGAGCAGAAGAGCATAAATTATTTAGCTGTATGGAATGCGGATGCTGTAGTTATGTATGCCCTAGCCGTATTCCACTGGTGCAATATTATCGTCATGCGAAAAGCATGATTCGGGAGCAGCAGGAGCAAAAGCGAAATGCAGAAATTGCTCGCCAGCGGCATGAATTCCGCGAATTCCGCAAGCAACGAGAGAAGAAAGAACGCGAAGCGATGCGTGCTGCCCATAAGCGAAAAGTCCAGCAACGCACGGCAAGCAATGCGGATAAGCAAGCAGCCATAAAAGCCGCAATGGAACGAGCAAAAGCCAAAAAAGCCGCACTTGCCGCAGCGAAGAAGGCAGAGGAAACAAAAGACTAATGGAATTTAAAACCAGCACTGACAGCATTCCCAGTCAGATTGACAATAGCCGAGTTTCTGCACTGATGCGGCAAGTGTTATATGCCCTAGTGCCTGGAACGTTAACTTTATTCTGGTTTTTTGGCTGGGGGGTACTCAGTAATTTAGTGTTAAGTATAAGTTTTGCCCTGCTTGCCGAAGGTATTATGCTCAAACTCCGCAATCGCCCTGTTAAGCCATTTTTATCAGACTATAGTGCGGTTGTAACAGGCTGGTTGCTCGGTTTAGCCATGCCCGCAGCTTCCCCTTATTGGTTGATTGCGGTTGCCATTATATTTGCCATTATTATCGCCAAACAACTGTATGGCGGCTTAGGTTACAACCCCTTTAATCCTGCAATGATTGGTTATGCTGTTGTGTTGATTTCCTATCCCGCGGAAATGTCACGCTGGCTTTCTCCCATTGATATGGGCTTATTGCACTCCAGCTTGAGTGATGTATTAGCTCATGTATTGGGTTTATCGCCTGAAAAAGCATGGGATGGCATGACAATGGCAACCCCGCTTGATCATATCAAAACCAACTTAATGCGAGATATGAGCGTGTCGCAAAGTATGGCAGCACAGCAATTTGGATTATTAGCAGGTAAAGGCTGGGAATGGGTGAGTCTTGCTTATTTACTCGGCGGTGTTTGGCTAATCTACAAAAAAGTCATTACATGGCATATCCCGACTGCGTTATTGGCAACACTGGCAGCAATTTCCGCTGTATTTTGGATCATCTCACCAGAGCATTATTCATCACCGCTATTTCATTTGCTCAGCGGAGCAACCATGCTAGGGGCATTTTTTATCGCCACTGACCCAATTTCTGCAAGCACTACCCCAATAGGCAAGCTAGTGTATGCCGCAGGCATTGCATTTTTTGTTTATGTTATTCGCGTATGGGGTGGCTATCCTGATGGCATTGCATTCTCAGTTATTATTATGAATATGGCAGTGCCGCTTATTGATTATTACACCCGTCCTAAAATACTCGGTGAAAAAGGCTGATTCCAATGGCTAGTAAATTACTCAAAGAAATTGGGCTTTCTGGCATGTTGCTAGCAGGCTTTGCCTTAATTGGTGTGATTGTGCTGGCTGTGATTTATGACCAAACAAGCGATAGAATCAAAGAAAATCAGCATCAAGCCCTGTTAAAACAACTCACAGAAA
>JALWYT010000305.1 GCA_026992705.1 Thiotrichaceae bacterium | reverse complement strand
GTGGTAGGATTGATATCAGTATAGAGCAACTTGCAGTATTTCATAATGAAGTAGCCATTAAATTCTCCATTAAAGATTCAGGAATTGGGATGTCTTTAGCAGAACAGGAGAAAGTTTTTGATGCATTCTCTCAGGCAGATGCAAGTACTAGTAGAAAATTTGGAGGAACAGGATTGGGGCTTACTATCTCCAAAAAGTTTATATCTTTGATGGGTGGGGATTTGGAACTAGAGAGTAAAGAGGGAGTTGGGACTACTTTTTTCTTCTCTTTAGTTTTAGAGAAATCATCTGCGTCTGTTCAACGAGAGAGTTTAAATTTAACTGATATTGATTCAGTTTATGTCACCGTACCAAATAGAGAGGGAGTAAGTGAGAATCTTCAGAGATATATCGAGTACAACGGGGCTAATTTTAGAACAGAGAGTTATGTTGATGTTTTGGCGATGAAATCATCTACTTTACCTGATATTATCTTTATTGACATTATGATGCCTCGCCTTGATGGTTATCAAACGTGTGCTTTGATTAAAAGTAACCCTGAATATCGTGATATTCCCGTTATCATGCTATCCAGTAAAGACAGTATTTTTGATATGGCTCGCGGGCGTTTAGCAGGTTCAGAAAGTTATATTACTAAACCTTTTACACGTAATGATTTACTCTTAGCAATTGAAGAGTATTATCAAAATAATAAAACTGAAAACAACAAAGAAAGTGATGAACTAGCATTGAATTTAGATGATGAATTTAAGGAGGGGGTAGAGCTCAGTCTCTAAATAAATTAACTCATGCCACATATATTAATTGTTGATGATTCTCCTACAGAAACTTATGTACTCCGTAACTTTTTTGAAAAACAAGGTTATGAAGTGAGTGAAGCTTGTAATGGCAAAGAAGGCATTGCTGTAGCAGAAGTTCAACAACCTGATTTAATTATTATGGATATTGTGATGCCAGAAGTAAATGGTTTTCAGGCAACTCGGCAGCTGAGTAATAATGAAAAAACCTGCAATATTCCCATTATTGTTTATTCATCTAAAAATCTAGCGACTGATCGTTTATGGGCACTACGGCAAGGAGCTAAAGAATATATTGTTAAACCTATTGTTGCAAAAGAACTATTAGCCATTGTTGAAAAATATTTACAGAAGAAAGTCGTGTAATGGCAACACCTTATGAACTTTTGTTAGGAATGTCTTTGTTACAAAAAAAGAAGCGTTTGCAACATCAAAAAGATAGTCAATCAGAAGGTAATCGTTTTATACAATTGAATATTAATAGCAATGAAATATTTGTTAGGCAGCATGACATTGAAGAAATTATTTCTGTCTCACAAATTACAGGGATAGCCAATAGCAAAGCATGGTTTAAAGGTTTGACCAGTTTTAGAGGGAGCTTATTGCCGTTAATTGATATGAGTATTTTATTAAATGGCAAGGATGAGCAAAAAAGCACATCACCTGAAATGCGAGTGTTAGTGATCAAAGCAATGGAAGGCTTGTTAGGTCTATGCGTAGAAAAAGTAGAAGGAATTCAACACCATTGGTTAGAAAAACAAAATAATAATGAAAATACACCGCCTTACTGCCAGCTATATAAAAAGCAGAATAATGAGCTTGTTTCTGTTCTATTAATTGACGAAATAAGAAAAAGCAGAGAATTACTAAATATAAAATAATAATGCCAAGCACTTATAAAGATACACAAGGAAAGCTACTGTGGTTGCCGATTACACTGTTGATTGTGTTTATTGGGTGTATGGTTGTGGCTTTTGAATGGGCAGCCGTTAATAGCAGTAAAACGCAGCAATTTATTGCCAATCTCTCTGAGCAAAGTCTATTGTCTCAGCAAATTGCGGCGAGTACATCACAGTCTGTTTTATTGGATGGTGATAAAGCTTTTTCTTATATCAAAGAACTACGCGATAAGTTTGACAGCAACCTAAAACAACTTACTGCGATTGATGACAAGCTAGCATCACGTTATCAAGCGGAAATCACACTCCTTAAAAAAGAATGGAAAAATTATCGTGAAAAAATTGATATGATTTTGCTCGGGCAAAAAATCATATCGGACACCAAAAAACATGCGGAAAAAATCAATCAACTCACACCAGAGCTACAGAAAAAAACCGACAAAATTGTTCGTCGCTTAATTAGTGATAATCTTCCCGCCAAAGAAGTCGCCATGATTAGCCGTCAATCTATGTTAATTCAACGGATTGACAATAACTTAAACCGCGTCCTCAGTGGCGATAAAAATATTGATGAAGCAACCAAGCAGTTTGCCTCTGATGCAGAAGAATTTAGCCGTGTTATTAAAGTACTGCTTAATGGTGATAAAAAACAAAAAATTGCTGCCATTACACAAGGTTCAGCAATTCGTTTATTAAAAGATATTGGTCAATCCTTCCAAGATGTCAGTGAAACAATTAGTACAGTATTGGATATTGCTCCTGCTTTAAATAAATTAGCTAATGCCTCATTCTTAATTGAAACCCAATCGAGGATTTTATTACAGGCAATTTTAAATCTAAAAGACAAAATACAAGAGCAGGAAAGAGAGAATTTACTTTATAATTTGGCGGGCTTTGTTTTTGGTGGATTAGCTTTACTGACCGCTATGACTTTAGGCTATATGCTATATAAGCAAGCTAAAAAACGCCTAATGATTAGCAACCAGCAGCATGAAAAACAACAAGAAGCCATCGTACAACTGCTGGAAGAAATGAGCACACTAGCTGAAGGTGATTTAACTATAAGGGCCACTGTAACTGAAAGTATTACGGGAGCGATTGCTGATTCGGTAAATTATGCAGTTGAGGCCTTACGCATATTGGTTACTAAAATTAATAATACCTCTGGCGAGCTAACTTGTTTAGCGAATAAAGCTGATAAAAATATGCAGCTATTAGCTCAAGCCAGCCAATCTCAAACACAAAAAATCAATACTTCTTCAGAGTCCATTGCGGCATTAATTGCCTCTATACAAAAAGTCTCAAAAGATGCCAGTAGTTCAGCTGAAGTGGCTCAAAAATCTTTGGAGATTTCTCATGCAGGTGCGGAAACTGTCCGCAATACGATTGCAGGAATGAGTGCCATCCGCGAGCAAATACAAAGTACCTCGAAACGAATTAAACGCTTGAGTGAAAGTTCACAAGAAATTAGTCATATTGTGCATGTAATGAATGATATTGCCGAACAAACCAATATCCTGGCACTAAATGCTGCTATTCACCAAGCCTCTGCAGCAAAATCACAGAATAATAACCAAAACTTCTCGGCACTATCGGATGAAGTACAGCAACTCTCACAAGATGCCGCCGAAGCAACCCGCAAAATTGAGGTTTTAGTGCGAGCGATTATTGCTGATACCGAAGAAGCGGTTAGCTCAATGGAGCTGACTACAGCCAATGTTGTTGAAGGC